>JAFGPH010000078.1 GCA_016926135.1 Deltaproteobacteria bacterium | reverse complement strand
GCTGCTTGAGACGGCCAATCAGAGAGAGGTCATTGCGGTCATGCTCACCGCTCATGCCCTGAGTCCCGAGGACACGCTCAAGTCCTATAACGCAGGGGCCGCCTACTTTGTTCCAAAGGAGAAGATGGGCGACATCGTCACCTACCTGAACGATGTGCTGGAGGCGAAGGAAAAGGGGAAGCCCTTTTGGTGGCGCTGGTTGGATCGGTTCGCTGCCTACTACGATAAGAAATTCGGCGAAAGGTGGAGGGTCGACGACAAGGATTTCTGGGACAGACTGGGCTCATGGGAGTAGGCGACTTATGGTCTTGAAAAGGGGGTCTGCCTCTGATACCTTCCCTCCAAACGAACCCCATGGGAAATGTCGCCTCCATTGATGTGGGAAGCCATACGGCGAGGATGCTGGTGGCCCGGAAGGGTGAGCGGCCGGGCACCATCGAGCCGGTCTGCAGGAAAAGGTCTTATATCCGCCTGGCAGAGGGCTTCCACGAACCCGAGCACAGGACGATCAAGGAAGTGGCGGTTTCCCGCGCCCTGAAGGCCCTTGAGGCGTTCGCTGCGGCTGCGTTGGAATGGTCGGTGGAGAAGACCCTGGCCGTCTCCACGGGGGTGGTACGGGAAGCGCGTAACCGGGAGTCTTTTCTGGATCTCCTTCACCGCCGCACGGGCATCAGGGTATCCGTGATCTCCGGCGAGGAGGAGGCGCTGCTCACCGGCAGGGGCGTGTCCCTTGGACTGGGGAGGCGGGAGGAGATTCCCGTGATCTTCGATCTGGGCGGAGGGACCACGGAGTTCCTCTTCGGCCCCGGGGGAGAGAAGAGGGCACTCTCTCTCCCCTTGGGTGCTATGGTCCTGACCCAGGCCTTCCTGGTCGACGATCCCCCGGGTGACGGGCAGATCCAAAGGCTTGGGGAACACGTAGACCTTGTACTTCAGGGTGCATTCAAGGCTGACGCGGGAAAGGGACGGATGGAATTGCTGGCGGGCACGGGAGGGACCGTGACCACGCTGGCCGCTCTGACCCGGGGGATAGGGGCCGAGGAGATCGCCCCTGACAGGATGAACGGACTGATCCTGGGGAAAGAGGCCCTTCAGGAGATTTTCACCCGGTTGAAGGCCATGACCCTGGATGAACGGCTTTCCCTGCGGGGTCTGGATCGCGGAAGGGCGGACGTGATCCTTGCGGGGACGTTGACCGTCCTGAGAATCCTCGAATATTTCGGTGCCCGGCAGATGGTGGTGAGCATGTGGGACCTTCTGGAGGGGCTCCTGATCGAATATCTGGAGGGAGGGCAACATGAAACACGTGGAGGTTAGAGAAGGGTTCACCTTCGATGATTTGCTTCTCATACCCGACCGGTCTTCCGTTCTTCCGAACGAGGTGGACGTGAGGACCCGTCTTTCCAGGCACATCATGCTGAATGTGCCCATCGTCGGTGCAGCCATGGATACGGTCACCGAGTCGGCCACGGCCATCACCCTCGCAAGACAGGGCGGCATAGGGTTTATCCACAGGAATATGAGTATCGATCGGCAGGTGCTGGAGGTGGAAAAGGTCAAGAAGTCGGAAAGCGGCATGATCGTGGACCCCATCTCCATCGAGCCCGACCGCAGGATCGTCGATGTTCTCGAGATCATGAGCAAGTACAGGATCTCGGGCGTGCCGGTGGTGAAGGACGGCAACCTGGTGGGCATCATCACCAACAGGGATCTGAGGTTCGAGACGAATCTGGATCAGCCTGTGTCGGCGGTGATGACGAAGGAGAATCTGGCTACGGCCAAAACGGGCATCACCCTGGAAGAGTCCAAGAGGATCCTCCACGAAAGGAGGATCGAGAAACTCCTGGTGGTGGACGATGAGGGGAAGCTGATCGGCCTCATCACCATCAAGGACATCGAGAAGATCAAGAAGTACCCGCTTTCCTGCAAGGACGAGCTGGGGAGGCTGAGGGTAGGGGCGGCCGTAGGTACGAGTCCGGACCTCGTCGACAGGGTCGGCCGGCTCCTTGCCGCCAACGTGGATGTGGTGGTCGTGGATACGGCCCACGGGCATTCCGAAGGGGTGATCCGGGCCGCGGAGACGATCCGGAAGATGTTTCCCCGGGCAGAGCTGATTGCGGGCAACGTGGCCACCGCCGAAGGGACGAGAAGACTGATCGAAGCAGGCATGGATGCCGTCAAGGTGGGGGTCGGCCCCGGTTCCATTTGCACCACCCGTGTCGTGGCGGGCGTGGGCGTGCCCCAGATGACGGCGATCATGGAGTGCGCCGAAGAGGCGAAGAAACATGATGTCCCCATCATCGCGGACGGCGGGGTCAAGTACTCGGGTGACCTCACCAAGGCCCTGGCAGGGGGCGCCGACTCGGTCATGATCGGAAGTCTTTTTGCCGGGACCGAGGAGAGCCCGGGCGAGACCATCCTCTTCCAGGGCAGGTCGTACAAAGTTTACAGGGGCATGGGTTCCATCGAGGCGATGAAGGAGGGAAGCCGGGACCGCTACTTCCAGGACGAGGTGGAGACGGATAAGAAGCTGGTTCCGGAGGGCATTGTGGGACGGGTGCCCTACCGCGGCCCCCTCGCAGACACGGTCTACCAGCTTGTGGGCGGGTTGCGGGCAGGGATGGGGTACCTGGGCTGTGCGGATATTCAGGAGCTGAAGGCAAAGCCGAGATTCATGCGCATCACCCCTGCCGGACTCCGGGAGAGCCACGTGCATGACGTGATCATCATCAAGGAGGCCCCGAACTACCGGCTGGAGTAAGGGTAAGTGCCTAAAGTTGAGGAAGACGATTTCAAGCCAGAACATGTCTTGATCAAACCAGTAGTGCCAAGGGCACATCCGCAACTTTAGCGCACTTCAGTGCACTTCCAACTTTAGGCACTTGTCTTTAGTACCAGGTTCGTTGGACCTAACCCTGTTGACCAGGCTTGTCACAAGCGAGTGAGCTCTTTGTATGACGGAAGACATCTATGGAAAGAAGATCCTGATCCTGGACTTCGGCTCCCAGTACACCCAGTTGATTGCGAGGCGGGTGAGGGAGGCCCAGGTCTACTGCGAGATTCACCCCTTCAGCATGGACCTGGAGAAGATCACGGTTTTCCGTCCGGCCGGGATCATCCTCTCGGGGGGGCCTGCCAGCATCTACGACGCGGGCGCCCCTGCCATTGAAAAGGCGATCCTGGACCTGGGCGTGCCGATCCTGGGCATATGCTACGGCATGCAATACCTTGCCCACATCCTGGGGGGAGAAGTGCGGAGGGCGGAAGGCCGTGAGTACGGCAGCGCCCTGGTGAGCGTGCTGGATGAGCTGGATCTCTTCCATGGGTTCGAAAAGGGGCGGGAGGAGATGGTGTGGATGAGCCACGGGGACCGCATTGACCGCCTCCCACCCGGTTTTGCCCCCCTGGCGAGCAGCAAGAACAGCCCCGTAGCCGCCATGGGCGACGGGTCGAGAAGGCTTTTCGGGGTCCAGTTCCACCCGGAAGTGGTCCACACCCCGAAGGGTACCCGGATCCTCAAGAACTTCCTTTTCAGGGTGTGCGGTTGTGCGCCCCTGTGGACCATGAGTTCCTTTGTGGAAAGGACGGTCAAGGACGTGAGGGAGAGAGTCGCAGGGGAACGGGTCATCTGCGGGATCTCGGGGGGGGTGGATTCCTCCGTGACAGCGGTTTTGATTCACAGGGCCATCGGGGAAAAGCTCACCTGCATCTTCGTGGACAACGGCCTCCTGCGAAGGGGTGAAGATAAGGAGGTGATGGAGCTCTTCCAGGAACACTACCGGATGAACATCCGCCTCGTGGACGCCTCGGCGCATTTCCTGCGGCAGCTCAAAGGGGTGACGGACCCCGAACAGAAGAGGAAGATCATCGGCAGGGAGTTCATCGCTGTCTTCGAGAAGAAGGCCAGGGAATTGGGCAGGGCCAGGTTCCTGGCCCAGGGCACCCTGTATCCGGATGTGATCGAGAGCGTGTCGTTCAAGGGGCCTTCGGCAACCATCAAGAGCCATCACAATGTGGGCGGGCTGCCCGAGGTGATGAACCTGGAACTCATTGAGCCCCTGAGAGATCTCTTCAAGGACGAGGCGCGTCAGGTGGGAATCGAACTCGGTCTTTCCAGGGAACTGGTGATGCGCCAGCCCTTCCCCGGTCCCGGGCTGGCTGTCCGGATCCTGGGAGAGGTGACCCCGGCGCGGCTGGAGATCCTGAGGGCTGCCGACGCCCTCCTCCTGGAGGAGATCCGAAGGGCGGATCTGTATGAGAAAGTGTGGCAGTCCTTCGCCGTGCTGCTGCCGGTCAAGACGGTGGGTGTCATGGGTGACGAGAGGACCTATGAGAATGTCGTCGCCCTCAGGATCGTGGACAGCCAGGACGCCATGACCGCGGACTGGTCCCGGGTGCCCCACGAAGTACTGGCCAGGGTCTCCAATCGCATTATCAACCATGTGCGCGGTGTGAACCGCGTGGTCTACGACATCTCCTCCAAGCCTCCAAGCACGATTGAGTGGGAATGATCCATCGAGGGCACAACCGTGAATCCCGATAAGAAGGCCATATGGGGATGGGTGATGTATGACTGGGCCAATTCGGCCTTTGCCACAACGGTCATGGCCGGCTTCTTTCCCATCTTCTTCAAGAAGTACTGGAGCTTCGGGACCGACATCAACACGAGTACCGCCCAGCTCGGGTTCGGGAATGCCCTGGGCGGCCTCATCGTGGCCCTCATGGCGCCCGTGCTGGGCGCCATCGCGGACAGCGGGTCGGCCAAGAAGAAATTCCTGATCTTCTTCGCTTACATGGGCGCGATCATGACCGCCTGCCTCTACCTCGTGGAAAAGGGGGCATGGCCCTGGGCCATCCTGTTCTACGTCATGGGGGTGGTTGGGTTTTCCGGGTCTCTCACGTTTTACGACGGGCTGCTGCCCCACGTGGCAGGGGAGAAGAAAATCGACTACGTCTCAGGCCTCGGTTTTTCCATGGGGTACCTGGGTGGGGGCCTGCTGTTCCTGATCAACGTGCTCATGACCCTCATGCCCCACAGATTCGGCCTGAGCGACGCGACACAGGCCGTGAAATGCTCCTTTGTGAGCGTGGCCGTCTGGTGGGGCCTCTTCACGGTCTTCACGATCCTGTGGGTCCCTGAGGTCAAGGTCCTGCCGTCTCCGGGAGATCGTGGCAGCACGATTCTGAGGGGCTTCCGGCAGTTTGCCGGCACCTTCCGCAAGGTCTCCCATCTGAGGACCGTTTTCCTGTTTCTCCTGGCCTACTGGTTCTACATCGACGGCGTGGACACCATCATCCGCATGGCCGTGGACTATGGCATGTCCCTGGGGTTCGACTCCAATGACCTGATCGTGGCCCTCCTGATTGTCCAGTTCGTGGGCTTTCCCGCTGCCCTGGGTTTTGCGAGGCTGGGCGAGCGCTGGGGCGCACGCAAGGCCATCTTTCTGGCCATCGGGGTTTATGTGTTCATCACCATGTGGGGCGTGTTCATGAAGACCCGGCAGGAGTTCTATGCGCTGGCCGTGGTCATCGGCCTGGTGCAGGGCGGGATCCAGGCCCTCAGCAGGTCCTACTATGCCCGCCTGATCCCCGGGGACCAGAGCGCAGAGTACTTTGGCTTCTACAACATGCTGGGCAAGTTCGCGGCCATCGTGGGACCGGCCCTGATGGGGTCGGTAGGGCTCCTGACCCGAAGGCTCCTCATGCCGCCGAACGCCACGCCGGCCGAAATCGAGGCAGTCGGCCACGCGGCTTCCCGCTGGGGCCTTGCATCCGTCCTGGTCCTTTTTGTGGTGGGGGCCGTCCTCTTCTATTTTGTGGACGAAGAAAAGGGAAGGGCGGAGGTGCGCTACCTGGGGCGGATTAAAGGCAACCCGGAAACCTGAAACGGAAACCTGTTTGGAATGCTGAAACCACAGGGTCGCTGTTCGGCCCCCTAATCGTTCACTGAGGCCGTCTTTTCGTTGTGAGAGATTTCAGGGTAAAGCTTCTTCATGCAGGCGGGGCAAATACCGTGAGAAAATTGAGCTTCTGTATGCCTGGATACATAGGCTTCGACCTGCTCCCAGTACCCCTTATCATCTCTGATCTTCTTGCAGTTGCTGCAAATGGGCACAATACCTTTTAGTGTTTTGATCTCGTCCAGGGCCTTCTGGAGTCTGGATATGAGTTCCTTCATCTCCTCCTCCTTCTTTTTGCGCTCGGTGACGTCCAAGAGCTGGAAAACGAAATGGAGAGGAGCTTCTTTGTGATCCCGCACAAGGGAGAAGCTCAGAAGAGCCCAGACCAGCCTTCCGGACTTATGCAGGTAGCGCTTTTCAAGCCTGTGGGTCGCGATCTCGCCTGCCAACATCCGTTGGACATAGGCTGGATTGGGTTCAAGATCATCCGGGTGGGTGATATCCTGAAAGGTCATGTTCAGCAGTTCACTTGGTGAATACCCGAGCATTGCACTCAGGGCCTTGTTTGCCCTCAGCCAACGGCCCTCGGGTGACACCAGGGCCATTCCGATCGGTGCGTGCTCGAAGGCGCCGGCAAATTGAGCCTCGCTCTTGCGCAACTCTCGCTCGCTTTCAGAGAGCCTGGCATTGATTGCGATCAATCCATCGTTCGCCGCCTTCAGTTCGTCCATAGAGCCGCTGATTCCCTTGCGCATGTCATTGAAGTGGTCAACAAGCAGTTGCAATTCATCCTGCTGCTGCATACTGCGATTCAGCGCGAAGGGCCGCTGGAACTGAGTCGGATCGTCGGACTTGACAAACTGCGCGAACCGATACAGATACCGGCCGAAGGCCATATGAAAGGCCCAGGCAATCACGCAGGAGAGGAACACGGACAGTCCAAGTTGCAGCGCCAGGATCAAGAGCGCGGACCGGAGCATGCCGAGAACTATCTGACGCTTTCCAATGAACAGGGACATGGACCCGATGGGGACGGACTTACCCCTGTGCGTATAGTTCAAACCCCTGTAAATCGTTTCCATCGAGGGGTCCGCCGCTGGGCCTGCGAAAAACGTCCGGCCTGCATCATCCCGGACCTCCACCCTGGCAATGTATCTGAAGCGTGCAATGCCGTCGACTGTGCTCTGCACGGTGGCATGGTCCGTGATCCACAGGCTGGCGATCAGGGTTGGAACATGCGTTTTGGTGATATTGTTCAGTGCATCATGGAGGTAGTCCTTCTCGCGATGGTACGTGGAAAAGGAGTAAATGATCGTGTAAATCAGCACGATGGTCACGAAGCATAGCAGCGACAACCTGAAGAATCTCCACGTGCTGGAATCTCTCCAGTGAATCATGCGCATCTCTTTCATGGCTTATCCATCATGACGCGTGATGTGGTTTCCCTGACGATCCTGTCATATGTTCCGTCTTGCTTCATCTGTCTCAGGGCCTTGGCCACTGCATCCACCATGCCTTCGTGTTTCTTGTGCAGGTACAGGAACATCTCCCTGCTGGCCAGGGGCGGCTCCAGATGCCGTATGCCGACAAAGCCCCGCAGTTTGAGCTGCTCGTACCCCGTAAGTTTATCGTAGAGGGCCACGTCGATGCGGTCTTTGAAGAGCATGGTGAACAGTTCCGTTTCCGTGGGCACAAGAATGACGTGAGGAAAGCCCCGGGTTTCTTTCTCAAGAATCTTCCATCCCCGCACAATACCCACATGAAAGGGTTCGAGGCTCTTCCATCCGTTCAGAGGGTATGCCTTTTTAGCAAAGGCGACAAAATGCATCGTCATGTTCGATTCGGGAACCCGCACCAGGTTGGGGAAACCGCGCTCCATGCCCTCGATTCTGTTCAGTTCCCCGTCCAGGAGCCCGGCATTGACATCCACGAGGGACCTTTCCGTGGGGGTGAATACGATCTCAACGCGCAACCCGATCCTGCGGAAGGCTTCCTTTGTCAATTTGTCCAGCATCCCGGTCTGCTCCGGGTTGGAGAGCAGGCTCTTGTAGGAGGTACTAATGGTGAACACATCCTCCGCAGGGTCGCAGACGCCGGGTGCTATACAGACGACCATGAGACAGACGCACAGGGCCAGTGCAGATTTGAACATGGCATGCTCCATACGGATTTGGAGGAGAAATGCGTCACCCTGGAAGACCACCGGCGTGCGTATCGCAAGCGTCTTTCCGTTCATGGTTCGATACCTCACCACGAACAGGAGATCAAACGCTTACGCCCCACAAAATGCGTTCGTCCTGAGGTATCGAAGGGCGAACGGGATTTTTGCCGTAAATTGTCCGCCGGCTTTCCGGCCCCGCCCCGAGCCGATCATCCCCGACCGGTTCCAGCCTGCCCCCTTCATCGCATCGGGCATTCGGCGTGAAACGTATTCGAGTTCGGAGGTCCTTTTCGAGGGCAGGTTTTCGATCCTATCACAGGATGTGGTCTTCTCTCAAGCGGAGTTGCAGTAGGTCGTTCCCGGTGCAGTGCGGGTCGGGGGAACCGCTGCGGCGGTCCACGCACGCCACCGGATTTCCCTATCAAGAACTACAAGGGAATCGTGTCTCGCTGTGACAAGTGGGACAACATCAAAAAGCAATGTGCAGAGCTTTCGTTCTGGATCACGATGGTCATGGTGCAGGAGTAGCCGTGTTCCAAATCAAATTCGAAATCCTCCGCGCAGGTTGTGGTCTCCCAAAAGACCCGATGCATCTTGAAACAATATTCTCTTGTCCAAGGTTTGGATGCGACCGGGATACACTCTTCTTATCCAAGGTTTCCATGGTCCTGAGATCCTACTCTCCTATCCAAGGTTTGGGTGGGGGTGTGATGCGCAGCAGATATGGCAGCTTGGGATTGCCCGTGGATGTGCTCTTTCCTGCTTGGCCGGATGGGTGGAATACTGAGGGAAAACCCGCCTTGCGTGTGCCAGGCATACAATATCTTGTGGTTTCTTATCCCTTGTAACCCAATGGCTTTTTCCATATAATGAGCCAAAGAGTGGAGGGGTTCCCTCCTAGTATATCCCTCCCGCCATCAGCGGGACACGTTGTCAATTCATTTACAACCGTCTGTTATGACACTGAAACATCTCGACATACCAAAGCCATGGGATCCGGGAGATCTCGTCAGCGCCGAAATTGAAGCAAGGCGCGTTTTCGCAACGAGCCTCGGTGCCTTATATCAAGGCGACTGCATGGAGCTTTTGCCCCATGTTCAGGATGAGGCGATTGATACCGTCTTTGCCGATCCGCCCTTCAACCTTTCGAAGCAATATGGTTCACGTGTAAACGATGACCTTCCTTATAAGGAGTACCTTTCGTGGTGCAAGGAGTGGCTATACCATTGCACCCGGGTGCTGAAGAGCGGAGGCTCCTTATTTGTCTATAACTTGCCAAAGTGGAACCTTGTTTTGGGGAACTACCTGACTGAGGCGGGGTTAGTGTTCCGCCACTGGATTGCGGTTAGCATTAAGCTCTCACTCCCAATACCTGGGAGACTGTATCCCTCTCATTACAGCCTCATCTATTTCACAAAGGGAAGGCCAAAAACTTTTAGGAGGATTCGGACACCCATCGAGCGCTGCCGCCATTGCGGTGGTGAAATCAAGGATTACGGGGGTCATAGAGGTGCTATGAACCCGAAAGGCGTCAATCTCACTGACGTCTGGAACGACATTCCTCCTGTGAGGCATTGGAAATTCAAGAGCCGAAAGCGGATGGCCAACCAGCTTTCCACGAAGCTTGTCGGACGAGCTATTCAGATGTCGACAAATGAATATGATATGGTTTTAGACCCTTTTGGAGGAAGTGGAACCACGTATGATGTTTGTGAACGGACGTCTAGACGGTGGCTTGGTATGGAACTGGAGAGCTGCGATGTGATTGTTGAAAGGCTGGAGAACCAGGATCTGCACCCCCATGAATCCCTAGATTATGTGGAAGACTGACAGGGGTAGGACGGGATCGTGAACGCCCTCGATGCCATTTCGACCACCCTTGCCGCTGAGCTTTTCCCCCACGAGCGGCAACTCCTGCCCGATCTAAACGATATCTACGAACTAGAACTGGCTTTCTACGAGAACAAGATCCTGAGTGACGGAGAACTGCTGCAGAACGGCGCATATTTTGCCCGAGTGGGAGACAAGTTCACTCGTCACTACCTCATGTGCACAGGCCATTCTCTGAAACTGCCCCAGCATTCATCATCAAGGTTGAAGTCCTTTTTCCAGAAGAACCTCTTCAGAACGGGATATGCCACACACGGGCTCTTTCCTTATCGAGGCAAGTTTCATCCCCAGATGATTAAGGGATTGATCAATGTCATGGGTCTAAAGCCTGGTATGATCGTCTTGGATCCCATGATGGGCTCGGGCACGGTGCTGGTGGAGGCTGCCTTAATGGGGATCAAATCCATAGGGTTGGATGCAAGCCCCTTTTGCAGGTTTATGACGCAAACAAAGGTGGACGCTCTCACTCTACCTTTGCAGCGGGTGCGTAAAGCCCTCTCAAATCACGAAGAGGTGTTCCAGTATTTCAAGAACCGGGTGGGCAAGGCTCATTTAGGCGCAAAGGTCCGCCGTAGCACAAAGAGCAATGGTCTCATGACCGTAATGGAGCCAGCTGCGGAATATGTCACTAAATGCGACAGAAAGGAACTGACGGCCAAACAAGTTGAGACCTCCAAGGTTTACAACTTTCTACTTTTGGCCTACCTCGACAGTGCCGGCTACGCCGAAAGGAGTACCAGAATATCGCCGGATCAACAGTTCAAAGCCATCCTTGAGCGCTATGTCTTTGTGGTTGAGAAAATTCGGAATGTCCTCAAGGGCCTGGAATCAGACCTGGCGCCGTCTGAAGCGCTCGAAGGGGACGCAAGAGCGCTGCCACAACAGGATAACAGTGTTGATGGCATCATTTTCTCCCCGCCTTACAGCTTTGCCATTGACTATCTCCAGAATGATTCCTTTCATCTAAACTACCTGGGGATTAGGCTGGAGGATCTACAACAGAATATGATCGGATTACGAGGCAGGAAGTTGGCCGACAAATTCAAGCTTTACGAAGAAGACATGGATATAGTGCTGTCGGAATGTGCCCGTGTTTTGCGTCCGGGCAAGATTTGCACCATTGTTGTGGGGACCAACAACAATCAATTAGGAAAAATACTTGACCTGCCCGCCGACGAGGTGCCTGGGCTTCACGAGATGCTGTCTGAAATGGCCTTGCATCATGGCCTTGGATTGGTTAGACAAATGAGCCGGCCTATCACTGGGATTTCAAACACCATGAGGAGAGAATATATCCTAATGCTGCGAAAGGCTTAGCTTCTTACCGCAGTGCCCTCCCATCCGTCCCTTTCCCTATCTTCGGTACATCTCTGCTGACTGCATCATGTTCAACTGCCACGACAGCAAGCAGACCCTCATCCACATTCAAGGATCTCCACAGTGGGAAATAGGGTTCAAGTTCCGAGAGATTGCCTACCCGGTCGGTGAGATACCAATACATATGCCTGGTAGGAACAATGAGCACGCCACCGATCAGTATTCCTTTTAGCAGTCCCAGTGCCATTTTATTCAATGCCCTGTGGCTGGAAGATATATTCCCTGTTTCCCACTCCACGCAGAAAAGCTTGTTCCCCACAGGATATGTGGCGTCCATGGGACCGGGCCTTTTCACCGTCGCAATGTCTACCGGAGTTTCAAGGCGCCAGCCCAGACTCTTCAGCGTTTGCATGCATGCGTCTTTGATGGGCTTTACACCGCTTCCCTCGCCAGGCTTTTTGCCTGATTCATCATAGAGTGTAAAGGATCCCGATCCTGGAGGCCACTGGATTGACATTATGGCGGTCCTAATATGGTCTTCGATCTGTCGCCATTTCTTTGACCGCGAGAACTCGCCGCTGTCAATGAGTTTCTCTGTCCGCACTATCTTCATACAGAAGCTGTCAACTCTCGTTGCGCCGTCACTTTGACGGATTTGAGAGATGCTTTTGGACGCGTCCGAGAATTTCTGTGGGTTCAACCTTGAGAGCTATAGCCAGTTGAAAAACCGTCTGCAAGGAAGGGTTCTTCTTTCCGCGCTCAAGTAGGCTTATGTAGGTACGGTGATATCCACTCCGGAAACCAAGTTCTTCCTGGGAAATCTGACGTTCAGCGCGCAGCTCTTGCAGAACCCGCCCAAAAGCTTGTTCGAGTTTTGAGTCATTCAGCGGTGTGAGTACATCCCTCTTCATAGAACAGATTCTGCCTGAATGCAGACTACATATCTACAGACTATAGTCTGAGGCTTGGTTTGACATGCCCGACAGGCCATCAGGACTTGCCGAAGTCCCACTTGAGGAGAGGGGCTGTCTTAAGAGAAAGGATTCTTGCGGGAAGGAAGGATACAATCAGCCAGCAGTTGCTATCGCAAAGCCTCACATATTTGAAGTTCAGCGACTCTTCTCAAATGTTGTTTTTACCGCTTTATCTTTCGTTAACCATAAGAAGGCCGGGATCTGCTCACCTCATACCTCATTGTCCTAGTGTTGATTTGCCAAAAAGTCTTAGAAAGTATTGCTATCTCACAAGTACCATACTAGAATAGGTTTCATTAATCTAAAATTGCCGCCTTCCTCCATGCCCTCCGTATTAAGCAAGTCCATTTCAGAGACCTTATCCGCTCAGAAGGTATCTTTTCATGGCCGCAAGGGGAAGATGAAAAATGTTGTCGTGCTCGCGTGGTGAATCTAGATCTCAATAGCCCACTAAAGGCTTCCATTGACAACAGGCAGGTTGTTTTTCCCGTTCTGGCATGGATCGAGAAATTGTGTCATATTCATGCCAAACCCCCACAACTAGATTGGACCTTGTGTCTGACGTTGCATGGCGCACTGGAGTTGAACGCAGCGGCAAATTCGTATGCAAATAGGTTTCTATGTGAGAACCTGAATCGCGACCCTTCTTTTTCCAAAGGATGCGCCGACTTCTTTGGCCCCGAGTTGTATGGGAGAACCGCAGGGAACCAAGAAATTGATTTCTGTAGCTTGGATAGGGCGGATCAGGAAAAAATCATTATGGTGATGGTTCCGAAGATGATCGCTGAGGGTGCGTATAGTGGAGGTTGGCGCGTTCGAACAAAGAAGAATCTTCGATATGGAGGAGGTGATCATGCTCCGATGGTAACGTGGATAGTCAGGTTCACATGGGATGAAGATGCCATATCAGAGCCTGATGCAACATACAGAGAGGCGTTGCGTGATATTCTTTCGAGCGCAGGCGTAGTAACGGTTGATGGGAAGCTGCAGAAGCTATGCTAACGAGCACAAGGCGGACGATCTTTTAATCCTTGACATGACCGGTATTTGCTCATTGATTGGACCTGAAAGCCTGCTTCCCAACCCGGGATAGCTTTCCAGAACCACATGATATCTGGTTCTCGAACCAATAAGGATTGAGACGATCTGAAGGATCGTTTCAATCCATGGTTCAAGAAGCCCGGAG
>JAFGPH010000077.1 GCA_016926135.1 Deltaproteobacteria bacterium | reverse complement strand
CTCCGGTCTTCCCCGTCAAAACCCGCCCTGCCCTCCTTCAGGGTCTTCTGATCGGTCTCGGCCCAAGAATCGGTGGATGTGAAGGCCAGCGCCATCACTTTGATGTCCTTGTTCTTCTCCTGCGCCGTCTCCACGGACCGGGCCATAGGAAAGAAGCAGGGGAAACGGAAGTCCCTGGTGATCTCGTGGCCCCCGTAGTTCACCACCATGGGCATGAGGTAGTCCCCTCCCATGACCCGGCTCATCTTGTCCACGATGACATCGGGGGATATGATGACCCCGTGTTCCTTCAGGAAACCCTCCAGTCCCGCATCGATAAAGGGCTCCAGGAAAATGACCAGGTTCCCTCCCTTGTGAAGGTGGTTTCTGAGGCTCTCGATTTCCTCTTTGAACAGGGGTTTCACAGGCGCCGCCACCATCACCAGGGAGGCATCCTCGGGGATGTCCGTTTTTATGAGGTTGAGGTCATGGAATTCAAAGTTTTCCCTGCCCAGGTCTTCCCGAAGCCTGCTGAGCGATTCCGGGTCGGATCCCTTGAACGGCCGCTCCCCATGACCGCTTAGGGTATAGACCTTTACGATTCGCCCCTTGGAGAGGCGGATGAGGGCATTGGTGACGCCCTCTTCGTCAGGGACCTTCACCGTCTGGGTGGAGCCGTATCCCTCCACGATCAGGGTGTTGAGGGCCTTTACATTGAAGCGGTTGGCCATGGCTGGGTTACGGTCGGGGTCAATCAGTTCAAAGGTGATCCCGGGGGCGTGGTAGCGATAGGCGCCGAGGAGCCGCTTCACCTTCCCGGCTCCGCCTTGCCCTTCCTGGACAAAGGCCTTAATCGCCACAGGTTCCCGGATCGTCTTCAGAACCTGGAGCGTCTTTTCCGAAAGGGAGTGTTCCTTGTGGGCCGTCACGTCCCATTTGAAGTAATGACGGTTGGAGAGCAGCGTGATGGCCACGCAGAGAACAAGCACGAGCAGAACGGCCGCCGCCATGTTGGAAGACCCTTTGAGCCTGAGGAACCTGGATCCGCTTGCTGACATCGAAAGCTACCCTCTCCAGAAACGGGAGTTGAGAAATCTCAGGGTGAGGAAAAGCCAGAAAAAGCAGAAAAGGAGATAGAAGACCACGTCCCTCGTGTCGATCAGCCCCTCCACAAAGGACTCCAGGTGGGCCACTACGGACATGTGCCCCACGATCTCCTGCAGCGGAGGGGCGGCCAGGCGCGCCCCCCAGCCGAAGGGCCAGAAGAGAAGGAGGAGGCCGAAGCTCAAAACCGCGGCCACGATCTGGTTCTCCGTAAGGGAGGACATGAAGATACCCAGCGCCAGAAAACCGGTCCCCATCAACGCGATGCCCAGGTAACCCGAGATCACCACGCCCCATTCCAGCCTGACCAGGGTGCCGAGGATGATGAGGTGGGGAATGGTTCCCCCAAGCAGGACGAGGAGGACGAGAACCGCCGCAATGAATTTTCCCGCCAGGACGGCCAGGTCGGAAAGAGGGTAAGTGAAGAGCAGTTCAATGGTCCCCGATTTTTTTTCCTCGGAGTAAAGCCTCATGGTGATGAGAGGAAGCATGAGCAGAAGGATGATGGCCAGATCCGCGAAAAAGGGTTTGAGGACCAGGTCGGTCACATTGAGTCTCTCGGCAAGGAAGGGATTGGAGGAGGCCTGAAGACAGAACAGGCTGTAACTGACGGCGGTGCTGTAGAAGAAGTACCCTGAGAGGAGAAGAAACATGAACATGGCGGCATAGAAAACGGGGGAAAGGATTGCGATCGCCAGTTCCTTCCTGATGACGGCAAAGACACCTCTCATTTCCCCTTCTCCTTTCCTTCCTCCGTGACCAGATGCATGAAGACCTCCTCGAGGCTCAGTTCGCTCGCCCGCATTTCCTTCAGACCCCACCCGGAGGTGACGATGGTCCTGGCGATCAGGGGTCTGATCTCGTCCCGGCTCTCGCTTTCCACAACGAATTCGTCGCCCGCACCGGTCTCGATGACCCTGGAGACCCCCGCCAGGGATTCCAGCACCGCCTTGATCTCAGAGACGGGCCCGTCCACCGCCAGGACCGTCCGGTATCCCTTCTGCAACTGACCGATCAGATTCTGCGGTGTGTCCTCCGCCACGACACGCCCCTGATTGAGGATGATGACCCTGCGGCAGACCTGACTCACTTCAGGCAGGATGTGGGTGCTGAGGAGAACCGTCCTCTCCCGGCCCAATTCCTTGATCAGGTTCCTCACCTCCACAATCTGGGCCGGATCCAGGCCTGTGGTGGGTTCATCCAGGATCAGGATAGGGGGGCTCTGCAGGAGGGCCTGTGCGAGGCCGACCCTCTGTTTGAGGCCCTTGGAGAGATGTTTGATCAGCCTGTCTCCGTGGTCCGCAAGGCCGCATGCCTCCAGAACCCGGCTGATCTCCTTGGTGAGCCGTTTTCCCGCCAAACCCTTGACCGATCCTGCGAAGCCGAGAAATCCCCGGACCGAGAGTTCCGTGTAGAGGGGCACGTTCTCGGGGAGGAAGCCGATCTTCTTCCTGACCTGGATCGAGTCCTTTCGACAACTCAGGCCGTCGACCGTAGCGGTGCCTCCTCCCGGTTGCATGAAGCAGGTGAAAATTCGCAAAACCGTGGTCTTGCCTGCGCCGTTGGGTCCCAGGAGCCCGACGATTTCGCCCGTTCCGATCTCGAAGGAGATGTCCTGGATGGCCGGTTTCAGACCGTAATTCTTAGACAGATTCTTTGCGACAATCATGAGATATTCACCAGTTCATAACGCCTGCTTCCCAGTCCGATCTTCTCCGCATGCCCCAGTTGCACCCCCCAGTCCACCCTCGGATACATGCCCCTGAATTTGTCCTGACCGGCCCCCTTGTGGGTCGAAAGGGAGGTGCCCTCCAGGCCAACCTGACGGTTGACCATGTCCACAGAGGCCTGGTCGATCGCCACAGGGTCCGTGGAGGCCATGATTCCCAGGTTATGGACGATGGGGGCATCGTTGTGACCGTAACAATCACAGGCGGGGGAGATGTCGGTCAGGAAGTTCAGAAAGGCGGCCTTGCCCTGCTTGTTTTTCAACACGCCGTACATGTACTCCGCCATCTTTTTCTGAAAGAGGACCGCGTCCGCGTTCCACTGGATGTCGATCGCCTGGTTGGGGCATATCAGGATGCACTCGCCGCAACCCACGCATTTCCGGGGGTCGATCCCGGCCTTCTTATCCTTGATGGATATGGCCGACTGCGCGCAGTGTTCCACACACTCACCGCAGGCCACGCACTTCCTCCTGATCACCTTCGGGGAGAGGCCCGAGTGCTGAACCAGCTTGCCCTGCCTGGAGGCACATCCCATGCCGAGGTTTTTGATGGCGCCTCCGAAGCCTGAGAGTTCGTGGCCCTTGAAATGGGCGATGCCGATGAGGACGTCTGCTTCCACAATCTCCCTTCCGATGTAAGCGGTCTTGAGGATTTCCCGGTCAATTCTCACGGGCTTGGAGGATGCCCCCCGGAGCCCGTCGGCAATAATGAGGGGGGCGTTGACCACGGCATAGGCAAAACCGTTTTCAATGGCGGTTTTGAGGTGAGAGACGCTGTCTCCCCTCGTCCCGACATAAAGGGTGTTGCAGTCCGTCAGAAAGGGGAAAGCGCCCAGGGTCTTGACCCGGTCCACCACGGCCCGGATGAAATTGGGCCTGATGAAGGCGGTGTTTCCTTTTTCACCGAAATGGAGCTTGATGGCCACAAGGCTCCTGGGGGGTACGAGGGCCTGCAGCTCGACCATGTCGAGAAGCCGGACGATCTTGGCAAGGAGGTTCTCTTTCACGGTTGCCCTCAAGTCGGCGTAGTACACCCTCGATGGAGGCATTTCCCTCTCCTTTCTGTCCCTGCCCGCTCCCTTTCAGAGGCGGGGAGAGATGTTAAACATCTCCGCCTGCGGTGTCAACCACCGAGAGGGGGAAGACCCATTTTTCAATTGACAAAACAAGGCCCTCTGGATAATTAACTGAAGAGGGTCTAGGGCCTCGAAGACGAGCTGTAGCAGGCCATCAACATACAGGACCGACCGCGCCCATGATCTCCTTATCTCAGTTGAAGCCATTGCCATGACAAGATATCCTCTCTCTCGCAACCTGTTCGTCCTGGCTTTTTCGCTGGCATTCCTCCTGGGAATTACCGGCACAGCCGTCTGTGAAGAACCCAGGAAAATACTCAGCATTGAGGCCTACGATATGCTCCAGACCGTGCCGAATACCTTTCTGCTCGACGTGCGGACCAGGGCAGAGTATCAGTTCGTGGGGCATCCTTTCAAGGCATACCTTTTTCCATACCGGTTTTTTACGTCCCACTTCGCCCAAGGAGGGGGAAAGTCGGGCTATCAGCTCAGCTCCAAGAACAAAGGCTTTGTGGAGCAGATCGCCAAGGTCTTCAAGAAGACGGACAATCTTCTCCTCCTGTGCCGGGATGGAGAGCGCAGCGCCCCTGCGGCGAAAGACCTCATCAACGCGGGGTTCAAGAACGTCTTTGATGTGACGGACGGCTTCGAGGGTCCTGAGTTTCCCACATTAGAGGATGGCAACAAACACAAATTTTACCGCCAGCTTGCGAAGCGGAATCATGTTTCAGGCTTTGAGCACAGGCGGCACTACGGGTGGCAGTACTGGGGGCTTCCCTGGACCTATGAGATGGACCCCAAATACATCTATCCCCCGGATCTGAAGCCCAAAGAAAAGTAAAAAGGAAGGATCTCTATGGAATCGGAAGAGCTTATCGCCCTCATGCAAGAGGTGGAGTCCAAGGGAATCGACTGGAACCAGGTAAAGGAATCCATCAAGGTTCCCCATGCCCTCCTGAAGCTTTACGCCAACTCCGGGCCGGTGCCTGTGACCATCACGAAGAACCTCCGGAAGTTCCTGGACAGTCAAGGCAAATAAGCAACACGCAGGGCACAAAGCGGTCCTTGTCATCAGAGAACGCCCCCTCTGAGAGGTCCGTCGGGGGGTGGTCGTCCAGGGCGCAACTATTTCGGCGATGCGTCTGAGGCGGGACCGGGGTTCTGCGCTTTCCCCAAGCAGTGCCCGGCGCGCGTGCCCGTTTCATGTTCTCACAGTCTCAGCAGGCCCGTCATCGCAAGGCCGATGAGGGTCTTGCCGTCCTGGATGCGGCCTTCCCGGACCAGGGACATCAATTCTCGCAGGTTCAGCTTCTCCACCAGGGAGATCTCCCGCTCATCGATGCGCTTCGTCCGCTTCCTGAGGCGGTTGCCCGCATAGATGTGGATCAACTCATTGGAGTATCCGAGGGCCGGTGCGTACGTATAGACCCACCTGAGTGATCCGGCCCGGTACCCCGTCTCTTCCAGGAGTTCCCTCCCCGCACAGTCCTCGGGCTTCTCACCGGGGTCCACTTTCCCCGCCGGTATCTCTAGGGTCTCCCTGCCAAGGGCATAGCGGTACTGCCGGACCATGAGGATCTCCTCCTCCGAGACAAAGGCGACGATCGCCGCCGCCTCGGGATGATCGATCCTGATTCGCTTGGCCGCCTGTCCGTCTCTCAGGGAGACTTCATCCAGATTGACGGAGAAGCTGCCGGTCCGCAGGGTGGCGATGGTTTGAATTCTTTTCTCCATGGGAGCAGGTAACCTTCTTACAGGTGATGGATTCGATCTGCCGGAGCATTTCTGTGCATGGGTAGACGTTATGGCGGGGGTGGGCCGCAACGAGCAAGTCTCCACCCTCGCCCATATCCACCCTGAAGAGCACACTGGAGTCCCCGGGGTATCGGAAGAGGATGTCCCTGATCTCTTTGAGCCTGTCTTTGGCGAGTGCCTCTCCCTTCAAGAGGATTTCCACGCTTCTGACCGTCTTCTGCCTCACCTCTTCCAGGGAGGAGATCTCACCCGCGATGATCTTGGCGTTGCCCTCGTCCACCTCCGCCGTTCCCTGAACGAGCAAGGGTTCATCGCCCTTCAGGAGAGGCACGCAGGTGTTGAAGACATCCGGAAAGACGACGACCTCCACTGATCCGGTCTGATCCTCCAGGGTGAGGATGGCCATCTTGTCCCCGCGTTTGGTTCTCTTGATCTTCAGGTTCTCAATGATCCCCGCCACCTTGACGATGCTTTTGTCACTGAGGCCGGGAAGGCCCTGAACGGGGCAGGTGGCAAAGCGCTCGATCTCGGCCCGGAATCGGTCCAGGGGGTGTCCGGTAATGTAGAACCCCAGGGCCTCCTTCTCCCTTCTCAGCTTCTCCCTTTCGTCCCAATCCTCCGCGTCCGGCATGCCTTCGGTGTCGAATCGGTCCGGACCCTCACCTCCCCAGGCCGGAAACATGCTCATCTGATCGGGATCCTGGCTGGAACCACAATACCGGATGGCACTATCGAGGGATGCAAGGAGTCTGGACCTGGCCATGCGCGTGAAATCGAAGGCGCCGCACTGGATCAGTCCTTCCAGGACCCTTCGATTCACCTTGGACCCGTCCACCCGTTTGCACAGGTCGACCAGACCGCTGAAGGGCCCCCCGGCAACACGTTCTTCGATCACGCACTCCACAGCCTTGAGGCCTACGTTCTTGACCGCCCCGAGACCGAAACGGATGGCCCCTCCCACCACCGCGAAGTCGGGCTGGCTCTCGTTGATGTCCGGAGGCAGGATCGGGATTCCCATTTCACGGCATTCCGCAATGTTTTTGATGGTCTTGTCCTGATTACCCATGTCCTGGGTGAGCAGGGCTGCCATGAACGGCACAGGGAAGTGGGCCTTCAGGTAGGCCGTCCGGTAGGCGATCATGGCATAGGCCACGGAGTGGGACTTGTTGAAGCCGTATCCGCCGAACTTGTCGATCAGAAGGAAGAGCTTCTCAGCCGCCCTCGGGTCGACGCCGTTCCCGGAAGCCCCTTGACAGAACCGCTCTCTGTGTTTGGCGAGTACCTCAGGTTTCTTCTTGCCGATCGCCTTCCTGAGTTCGTCGGCCTCGGCGAGGGTGTAACTCGCCAGGACCTGCGCAATCTTCATCACCTGTTCCTGGTAGAGAATCACCCCGTAGGTTTCCCCCAGAATGGGCTCCAGATCGGGGAGGGGGTAGCGGATTTTGGTCTTTCCATGTTTCCCCGCGATGAATTCATCCACCATGTTGCTGCCCAGAGGACCGGGTCTGTAAAGGGCTACCAGGGCTACGAGATCCTCGAAAACCTCGGGTCTCAGCCTTCTCAGGAGGTCCTTCATCCCGCTGCTCTCGAGTTGGAACACGCCGGTGGTTTTCCCCTCGCCGCAAAGCCGGTACGTGGCCTCGTCATCCAGGGGGATCTTCTCCATGTCGATCCGCTCGCCGGTGGTCTTTTCGATGATCTGGAGGGTGTGTTTGATCACGGTCAGGGTCTTGAGGCCCAGGAAGTCGAACTTGATCAGGCCCAGCTTCTCGATCTGGTCCATGGTGTACTGGGTCATCACTTCGTTGTTGGACCCCTTGAACAGGGGAAGGTATTCCACGAGGGGCCTGTCGGAGATGACCACCCCGGAGGCGTGGGTGGAGGCGTGTCGAGCCAGCCCTTCCAGGGCTCGGGCGATGATGAGGAGCTTCTTCTCGGTCGTCTCCCCCTGCTCCATCTTTTTCAGTTCGGATTCCTCCTCAATGGCCCGTTCGAGACGGACATTCGGTCCCGAGGGCACGAGCTTGGCGATCCTGTCCACCTCGCCGTAGGTCATGCCCAGCACGCGGCCCACATCCCTGATGGCGGCCCGCGCCTTCATGGTTCCGAAGGTGATGATCTGTCCGACATTGTCATGGCCGTATTTGTCGGCCACAT
The DNA here is from genome assembly GCA_016926135.1 of Deltaproteobacteria bacterium. The sequence continues at coordinate 4,225 of JAFGPH010000077.1, read as the reverse complement.
ACCGGATCACCTCGTCCCTGCCGTTCATGCAGAAGTCGATGTCGATATCCGGCATGCTGATGCGTCCCGGGTTGAGGAATCGCTCGAAGAGAAGGCCGTATTTCATGGGGTCGATGTCGGTGATATTCAGGGCGTAGGCCACCAGTGATCCTGCCGCCGAGCCCCTCCCGGGACCTACCGGGATGTCGGAACGGCGGGCGTAATCGATGAAATCGGCCACGATCAGGAAGTAACCGGCAAATCCCATGTCGGTGATGACCTTCAGCTCAAATTCGAGCCGCTTCCAGTACTCCGCGATCGCTTCAGGAAAGAGGGCTTCGTCCTTTTTTGCCAGTTTTTCGAGTCTCCTCTCCAGTCCCTTACGGGCCTCCTCGACGAGCAGTTCGTCCAGGTTTCGCTCGGGACCGGAACCGGCGGAGGTGAAGACGGGGTATTTGTAACTGCCGAACTCCATCTCATAGTTGCACAACCGGGCAACATGAAGGGTGTTCTCGATGGCTTCGGCGCAGTCGCCGAAGGACTCCTCCATCTCGCCTCGGGACTTGAAGAAGAATTCATTGGTGGAGAAACGGAGCCTCTTCGGATCATCCATGGACTTGCCTGTTTGAATGCAGAGCAGGGCGTCATGGGTCTCCGCATCCTCTTTGCTCAAGTAGTGGCAATCATTGGTGGCCACCAGGGGTATGGAGAGCTTCTGTCCCATCTCCCGGAGGAGGGCGTTCACTTCCACCTGCTCGGGGAGCCCGTTGGCCTGCAACTCCAGGAAGAAGCGGCCCTTGTCGAAAATCCGGGCCATTTCCCGGGCCTTCTCTTCCGCCTCCTTCGATCGGCCGGCCCTGAGAAGGAAAGGGATCTGGCCCTTCATACAGGCCGAGAGGGCGATCAACCCTCTGTTGCACTCCTGCAGCAATTCCATATCCACGCGGGGGTGGTAGTAGAACCCCTCCAGATGGCCCAAGGTGACAAGGCGGCTCAGGTTCTTGTACCCGATTGGGTCCATAACCAGCAGGATGAGATGATAGGCACTCGGGCTGCCGTCGGGGGAGGGGGAGGTGTCTCGCCGGTTACGGGGGGCCACATACACCTCACAGCCCAGGATGGGTTTGATCCCCGTCTTTGCCGCCTGGCTGAAGAACTGCACGGCGCCGAACAGATTGCCGTGGTCTGTGATGGCCACGGCCTCCATGTCCAGCACCCTGGCTTTCTGCAGGAGGTCCCGAATCCGGATCGCGCCATCCAGCAGGCTGAACTCGGTATGCACGTGGAGGTGAACAAAGGATGAACGGTCGGTCACGGTGTGTTACCCTTGAAGATCGATGAAGAATCGGGCCACAGGCATCCTCCGCTTTTCTCAGTTGTAGGGCCCACGGGAGATGTGATAGGTTACCCAAGAATCATCCTCAAGTCCACTGTTAAAACGGTCTCAAGATCGAGGGACCTGCCCCGGTTGCAGTAACCTCCCCCGGCTTTTTTAAACAATGCCCCTGAACTTCTAATCTCTGAAAAGGGATGAACACTCATGCAGCGCAAGGACACGACCCGGCTGGAAAAGAAACTGGAAAGGCTCAGTGCTGAGAATCGCTCCATGAAGGAGGCGATTTCTTTTATCCGTAAGGAAAACGGTGAACTTCGAAGGTCCTTGATCAAGAAGGACAGCCTCATCAACTCCCTCCCCTCGGGAGTGTTGGTCATCCAGGAAGGCGTGATCAAGGAGATCAACTCAAGGGCGCTGGAGACCCTGGGGTACACCCTGGAGGATCTCCTGGGAGGCGATTTCATGGATATTGTCCACCCGGCGTCCAGACCCTTCATCAAGTCCGTTCACCAGAGAAGACTCGAGGGAAAGAAGGCCCCCACCGTTTACGAGTCCGACCTCGTAACCAAGTCCGGTGAGAAGGTGGGATGCGAGGTGGGGGTTGAGAAGATCAGGTACAACAACCGGTTGGCAGTTCTAGCGCGGCTGGAAAACCTGGAGGGGAGAAGAAACAGGGAAAGGGCTCTGATCCGCTCTCAGAAGGAGGATCTGATCGCCGGCATGGCCTCGGGCCTGGTGCGCAAGATCGCCCCTCCCCTTCGGGTGATCTCGGAATACCTCAAGCTGTTGCAGGGGAACCTCCACTCGGGAAAAGGGAGTCCCGGAGAGGGTCTTGACCCGATCAAGGCGGCCGTGACACAACTCGCGGATCTGGTGCGTACCCTGGAGAGCCTTGCCAGAGACAGGTATGAACCCTCTGAGGCGGTGCTTTTGGACTTCAGGAAAGTCGTCCGGGACGCGATCTCCCGGGTAGAGGCGAGATTGAAGGAGAAGACGACAAGGGAGGGGGCGGGGATTGCCGTCAAAAGCTACCTGCGGCAGGTTTCCCCTGTGGAAGGCCATCCGCAGGAACTCGGGGATGTGCTGACGATCCTCATTCAGAATGCCGTGGAGGCCATGCCGGAGGGTGGGGATCTCTACGTGAGCGCCGAAGAGAATGCCGGCCAAGCCCATGTCTATGTACAGGATGGCGGCAAAGGCATTCCCGAGTCGGTGGTGCCCAGGATCATGGACCCCTTCTTCAGCACCAAGGGGAGACACGCGGACGGCCTCGGGTTGAGTCTTGCCCGAGCGATCCTGCGGCGGCACCGGGGAGATCTGGAAATAGAGACCCGAAAAGGGCAGGGTACCACCGTGACGGTCAATGTGCCTATTCGCGAAGTCAGGCGGAACGAGAAGGCAAGGGTCGTCAGGCGGAGGTTGAAGAACTCCCGGATCCTGATCATCGAAGAAGAGCCCATGCTCAGGGAACTTCTCTTTCAGGTCCTCTCCAAGAAGGGGTACCGGGTTGTGGAGGCGGAGGGTGTTCCCGAGGGGCTGGATCGGTTGAAGGCGAAGGGGTTCGAGATGGTGATTACAGGCACCGCAACGGGGAATCTGCGCGGGATGAAACTCGTGCGAAGAATCCGGAGAATGAGTCCTCACACCCCGCTTGCCGTCATTGCGGATCAGGGCAGCGGCGAGCCGGCCCGCACAGTCCACCCTTATTCGGTGGATCTGGTGATCAGAAAGCCCGTTGACATGGCCCGGATGCTGGATCAGGTTTCAAAGATCCTGATGGAAAAGGCAATCGATGAGCATCCCCTTGGCTGACAGGATGAGGCCCAGGTGTTTTGAAGAGATGGTGGGCCAGGAACACCTGATCGGTCCAAACGGCAGTCTGCGAAAGGCCCTGCAGTCCGGACATCCCTTTTCGGTGATCCTGTGGGGGCCTCCGGGAACGGGAAAGACCAGCCTGGCCAGAATCATGGCCCTTTATACCCAGTACCCCTTCCGGGCTTTTTCCGCGGTGACCTCGGGTGTGAAAGACCTCAGAGAGGTGGTGGCCGAGGCGGAAAGACATTTCCAACTCACGGCACAACCAACCCTCCTTTTCGTGGACGAGATCCACCGGTTCAACAAGGCCCAGCAGGATGGTTTCCTCCCCTATGTGGAAAAGGGACTGATTGTTCTGGTGGGCGCCACCACCCAGAACCCCTCCTTTGAGATTATTCCACCCCTTTTGTCGCGGGCAAGGGTACTGACCCTCCGTCCACTGGAAAAGGAGGAGATCCGGGGGCTTCTCCTCAGGGCCCTTGAGGACACGGAGTTGGGGATCGGACACCTGAATCTGAAGGTCGATCCGGAGGCCCTGGGATATCTGGCCGATCTTTCCGCCGGAGATGCGCGGGTAGCGCTCAATAACCTGGAGACGGCCGCATACCATGCCGCAGAGGAGGAGGAGCCAACCGTCCTCGACCTGAAGGCCGTGGAGGCGGTCCTCACCAGGAAGGCCCTTCCTTATGACAAGGACGGGGAGGAACATTACAACCTGATCTCCGCCTTCCACAAGAGCCTGAGGGGAAGCGACCCCCACGCCTCCCTTTACTGGCTCTATCGCATGCTTATGGCAGGCGAAGATCCCCTGTTTGTGTGCCGTCGAATGGTCCGTTTTGCCTCCGAAGACGTCGGCCTGGCCGATCCGAATGCCCTTCCCATGGCCCTCGCGGCCTTTGAGGCCTGGGAAAAGGTGGGACCGCCTGAGGCGGAGCTGGCCCTGGCAGAGGCCGCGGTCTATCTGGCCTCCGCGCCCAAGAGCAATGCCCTGTATATCGCCGAAAAGGCCGTGAAGGCGGAGATCGAGCGGTCAGGACCGCAGTCTGTTCCCCTGCATATCCGGAATGCCCCGACCCGGCTCATGAGGGAGATCGG
>JAFGPH010000499.1 GCA_016926135.1 Deltaproteobacteria bacterium | reverse complement strand
GGGCTGAATCAGCCCACCACACATGGTGCATTTCTTGGGATCTATCTGTGCAGCCATTTTCCTCTCTCCTCTGTCTTAAGCTTTGTATAGTCTTCTCAGGCAAACGCCCTGCCCTCTCGGAATGGCCTTCAGGGTTTCGATCTTGTAGTTCACATTGAAGAAGGCGTTCACGTCCGGAAGGATGCTCTGAAGAATACGGTCACAGACGAGCACATCCTCTTCCATCTTGACCCCGTACTCCTTCGCATAGGTCGGCCAGGGACATCTTTCCCACTTGATGAAGATCTCCGTGGGCGTCTTTCCCTTGTCGATCTTGACCTTGGCGCCCTGCATGATCCACTGCATCGCCATACCCCCGGCAAGGCTCCTCAGCCAGGCCTCCTCCCCTTTCAGCCAGTTCAAGCGGGGAAGAGCGGCCTTGGCCAGCTCGGCACCGATGATTTCACCTGCCTTCAGGCTCACTTCCAGGGGATCCGCATTGGGCCCGGCAACAGCCAGTGCCGCTCGCCGCCACCTGAAGTAGGTGCGGCCGATTTCGCTCTGGGCCATGCGAAGATCACTCCACAATTTGGTGATTTCCTTTTCCGCATCGAATGACATGGTTGACCTCCTCTTTATATCCTGATACCGATTTTAAAGCCGTCATGGACCGCGCTGGAAAGGTTGCGGGGTACCAATGCGTCTCCAACGACGTAGAGCTCGATCCCTTCTCCCTGAACCACATTCTTCAAGCTCTCGTTGGGTTCTCGCTCGCTGACGACGATGGTGTCGCATTTCACCGGGAAGCGATAACCGTCATAGGTCTTCACGATGATTTCACCCTGTCCGACCTCATCGATGGTGCAGTCATTGTAAGCCTTCACCCCGTTCTGCCGGAGGTAGATCATGTAGCGCCACTTGAAAGAGGGGTTGATATCGAAGCCTGCGGATTTTTCCTTGCCCACGATGGTCACTTTCTTGCTTTGCTTCGCCAGGGAGAGGGCAACGCCGATGCCGGGCTTGCGGTTACCCCAGACGACAATGCTCTCGCCCACCTTGGCATCCCCCCTCAGCACATCCAGCACGTTCACCTGGTTCACCTTCTCGGCGCCGGCGGCTTGGAACTGGGAGTACTTCGGCCCGGTGGCGAGCACCACGCTGTCGGGCAGTTCGTCCTTGATGAGGTCCTCGGTCACTTCCGTCCCCAGATGGAACTGGACCCCCGCCTTATCGCACTGGACCTTCTGGTATCTGATGCAGGTGAAGAGCTCTTCATCCCCGTAAGGGGCCTTCGAGGCCTCGATGAGGGTACCACCCAGTTCCTTCCGCTTGTCGTAGACGTGGACCTCGTGGCCTCTCCGGGCGGCCACATAGGCGCATTCCAGGCCGGCCGGGCCCGCACCCACGATCATGATGTTCTTCTTCTCCTCCGCAGGAGGCGGGTTGGTGTACCGCTCGTCGTGCTCATGGGCACAGAGCGGGTTGATGTAGCAGGTCATGGGCGCGTCCCTGAAAAGCCTCGCAAGACAGAGGTTGCATGCCACGCACCACCGGATGTCCTCCTCGTTTCCCTCCAGCACCTTCTTGGGCATGAAGGGGTCGGCGATCATGGGACGGCACATCTCCCACATGTCCAGATCGCCCTTCTCGATGGCCTTGTGGGGAATGGCGGGGTCGAAAAGCCTATAGGCCATCATGATGGGCACCTTCACGTTCTCCTTGGCCCTCTTGGCCAGATGGAGCCAGCTCCCTTGGGGCACATCCCGGCTGATGACCGGCACGATGGACTCCTGCCACCCGGCGGTGACACTGATGTAGTCGATGCCCGCCTCCTCGCAGATTTTGTAGCTCTCCATGGATTCCTCGGGCGTGTTTCCGCGCACATCATCCAGGAGTTCCTCGGCGCAGAGGCGGATGCCGATGGGCACCTCCGGGGGACAGAGCTTCTTGAGACCCTGGATGATCTCCACCACCGACCGGCACCTGCCCCGGATGTCACCGCCGTACTCGTCGGTCCTGCGGTTGGTGTAGCTGGAGATGAAGTTGGAGACAAGGTAGCCCACGATGCCCGAGATCTCGATCACGTCGAAACCCGCCTCCAGCCCCCTCCTGGCTGCATCGAGACTCTGCTGGATCATCTCCTTGATCTCGTCCTTGGTCATCTCGTGCATGGGCCGGAAGATCCGCAGGCGCTGGGGGACCGCGGAGGGACCTTTGCCGTATTCAACCTCCACCGCGCCCACCCGGCCGCAGTCCATGAGCTGATAACCGGCAATGGCCTTTTCCTCGTGGATCACGTCGGCAAGTCGTTTGAGGCCCGGGATGAATTTGTCATCCCACGCCGCGGCCTGGCCCACATAGCCCTGGCCTTTCCTGGCTTCGTCCATGTAGACGCCCTGCATGAAACACATGCCGCCCACGACTCCCCTTGCCCTGTTTCGGATGTAGGCCACGTCCGCATCGGTCACGAATCCGTCATGGCTGTTGAGGTTGTCCTCGGTGGCGGCGTAGACGATCCGGTTCGGGACCATGAGGTTGCCCACCTGAATCGGTTTGAAGAGATGGGGGAATTTCTTTGCCCCCGGGTACTTTGAATAGTCCCATTCAAACAATACCTTTGCCATCTTTCACCCTCCTCGTGGAATTCACCGTTAAGAAATTGCCCTTTGTCCTGAGGTTTCACATACCCACGTTCTCAAAGATCTCGTTTTCCCGTTTCTCCGTTGCGCTGATCCTGTCCTCTGAACTGTTGACACCCTCCTCCTGTCCTGCCCTTTCCATATTTTGACCCTCCACGGCAAGGGTCGCCTGGGACGTCCGAAAACCGTCCACCATAAGCTGAAAGGTCTCCTCCAGGTTGTCAAAAATCGAATAGGACATGTCCTTGAGCAACCAGCGAATCACGATGTGGTCCATGGTACCCACGATGATGTCCCTGGCAAGGTAGGGATTGAGGTCGGACCTCATCTCCCCGGTTGCCCTGCCTTCTTCGAAGATCTCGATGAGATGGGAATACAAGTCCCTGACATTGGCATAGACTTCCGTCTGCAGGAAGTTGGCGTTGGTCTTCAGAAAGAGGTATACGATCTTGGCATCCAGGGGCGCCTGCTCGATCCTTCTCAGGTTCCACCAGAGGAATTTTCGAAGCTTGTTCACCGCGCCCTTGATGCCGAACAACTGTTCCTTCAGGTCGCCGATCAGGTCGGAGACCCAGAGTTGGGGGATGGTGAGGAGAAGGTCTTCTTTCCCTTGAAAATACTCATAGAGGGCCGCCTCTGACAGCCCGGCCTGCCTGCAAATATCCACTACGGTGGTCTTCAGAAACCCTTGCTCGGCAAAAAGCTTCTTGGCCGAATCAATGATGCGTGTCTTTGCGTCCTCTTTAGAACCCCTGGCAGCCATGGGAAATCACCTTAGATTCATTAGGAAGGAATTACATCTAAGTCCCGCTATTATTTATAACTTGTCGTATTAATTCAATTAAAAGTTATTAGGCATCCTTAGTAAAGTGAGAAAGGTTGGTCTTATTGGATGAGCAAGATCGCGCCAGATGTAAAGAAATACGGCTATGAAATGGTGTAGACCCTAAATTTTCTATTGCGGTTAGGAATGTCATCATATTGTAATAACGTATTTAATGGCACTACCGATAATGAATGATCGTTTTTGCCTAATACCATTAGGTGGTTTGCCTGTCAAGCAATACTTTTCCTCCTCCGGACCGGAAACCTTACTCGCGGAGCCCCACGGGCAGGAGCCCGCGGTACCTGTGGTACGGCGTAACCCGCCGAACCTCCAGTCCTCCTCCGCTAAGGCTTCGGAGGACACCCGGCATTCTTCCGCTGTCGGGAGACCGTGGCTTCCAGTCCGACCTGCTTGTGTTTGTTTGTTGCGGCAAATGGAAATGCGTTCAGGTTGGGCCATCTTGTGACCCTTAAGGCATTTCGTGAACGAGCGATTCTGACCGATACCTGCCCGAATGCCTCACTGCCGCGACAATAACCATCAAGACTTGTGGAGAAATAACGGTTGCGCTCATGGCAGGAAGACCATAGAATCACGACACCAAAGCCCCTGGGAAGGGAGACCATGGTCAACCGTTCGGTTTACAGAAGCGTTGGGCGAGTTGAAGACACCACCGGCATTGCCAGGCGGGTGGCCCAGATCAGCGTATCCGCCATCAAGCAGATGCCGGTACTGGCCAGCAAGGTGGAAGGGGCCGTCTCCCTGGGCCAGGGGATCCCCTCCTTTGCCACCCCCGACTTCATCCGCGAGGCCGTGATCGAGGCGCTCCAAAAGGATGACTCCATCGGGAAATACTCTCTCCAGCCGGGGCTTCCTGCACTGAAGGAGGCCATCGCCAATCGCCTCCGGCAAACAAAGGGTTTTACGGCAGACCCGGAAACCGAGATCTTCGTCAGTTGCGGGGCCATGGAGGCCATTGCCGCCGGTCTCAGCACCATCGTCGAACGAGGAGACGAGGTGCTGCTCCCTTGCCCCAACTATTCCTCCCACATCGAGCAGATCCTTTTTGCAGAGGGGGTTCCTGTATTCGTGCCTCTCATCGAGGACGAGGGATGGAAGCTGGACATCCAAGGTTTCAGGAGGGCCGTGACGGAGAGAACCAAGGCCATTGTGATCTGTAACCCCATGAACCCGACTGGGGCTGTCTTCTGCAGGGAAGAACTCACGGCCCTGGCCGACATTGCCGTCTCCCGGAATCTATTCGTCGTTGCCGACGAGGCTTATGACTTCCTGGTCTATGACGGTCTCCCACATTTCAGTCTGGCCTCCATCCCGGAGTTGAAAGACCAATTGATCGGGTGTTTCAGCTTCTCCAAGATGTACTGCATGACCGGGTGGCGGGTGGGCTACATGGTCGCGAGTGCTCGCATCATCGATCAGGTCCTCAAGGTGCACGACGCCTTTGCCATCTGCGCGCCCACCATCTCCCAGTTTGCGGCCCTGGCGGCCCTCAGGGCCACGAACGGCAAGGACGGAGAGGGGGACAGGTTCATCGTGCAGCTGGTCTCGGCCCTCGCCTCCAGAAGGAACGTGACGTGCCGCCGCCTGGACAGGCTGTCCCATATTTTCCACTATGAAAAGCCGAAAGGGGCCTACTACGTTTTCCCGAGAATCGTGGCGGGGGGAATGGATTCCATGGATCTGGCCCTCAGGCTGCTCTATGAGGCCGGGGTGATCACCGTTCCGGGGAGCGGTTTCGGGCCCACGGGGGAAGGGCACATCCGGCTTTCCTTCGGATCCACGGAGGAGGACCTCCACCGGGCCTTCGACAGGATCGAGGCGTGGGCGGAAGGAAGGATGTAGCAAGAAATGAGGATCGCGATTATGGGAAGCGGAGGCGTAGGCGGATACTACGGAGGTTTGCTGGCCCGCGCCGGCCATGACGTTACCTTTCTGGCGCGAGGAGCGCACATGGAGGCGCTCCGAGCCGGAGGCCTGAAGGTCCATAGTGTCCATGGTGATTTCAGCCTCTCACCCGTGCGGGCCACCGACGACCCGAAAGGGGTGGGGTCGGCGGACCTGGTGCTCGTCTGCGTCAAGACGGGCGACACCAATCAGGCCGCACGGAGCATCAAGCCGATAGTCGGCCCGGACACCACCGTCATGAGCCTGCAAAACGGCATAGACGCCGCGGATCGCATCGCCGCCGTGCTGGGAAGGCAACACGTCATGGCCGGCGTGACGTGGATTTCTTCGGCCATTGCGGCCCCCGGCGTGATCCGTCAGGTTTCCCAGTTCCGTCGCATTGTGCTGGGTGAAATGGACGGGAGAACCACCCCGCGCCTGCAGGCCATTTTCGAGGCGCTTAAGGGCACCGGAGTGACGGTCGAGATCTCGGACGACATCCTCAAGGTGCTGTGGACCAAATTCGTTTTCATTGCCGCCATCAGCGGTGTGGGCACGCTGACGCGACTGGAGGTAGGCGACTATCGCGCCGTGCCGGAAACCCGGGCCCTGCTCGCGACGATGATGCACGAGGTGGAGGGGGTGGCCCGTGCGGGCGGCGTGATGCTCGATGCGGACATTGTGGAGCAGACCCTGGCCTTTACGGACAACCTGGCGCCATCCATCAAACCTTCCATGCAACTCGATGTAGGGGCAGGCCGCCCCTCGGAGCTGGATTCCATGATCGGCGTGATTGCCCGCAAGGGCCGCGACCGAGGGGTCTCCACACCCGTTGCGGATATGGTCTATGCCGCATTGTTGCCCGGCGAAAGAAAGGCACGGCAAGACCCTTAGGCGCCCTGATCATGCCTGCCGGAATCCCATTCAGGGAGGGGAACCATGAGGCAAGCCATTGGGCTGGGACTGCTTCTCATCGGGTTGTGGACCCTACAGGCCCTTGCAGGTCCGGAGCAGAGGATCGAACTCCGTGACGGGAGTGTCCGTGAATGCCGGGGACGTGGACAGGCTCATTTCCAACCCCAAGTTCTTGAGGCTTCTGGAGAACCCCAGGGTCCAGGAAATCGGAAGAAGAGTGCTGAGATAAAGGAGGCATAGGCAGAGATGGACAAAACGGTTACTTTCAACGAAACGTGGACCACCCTCTTTATCGGCAACCTGCCCTTTGATCTTGGAGAGAAGGACATTCGCTCCCTCCTGGAGCCACACGGAGCCGTCAATGCGATGAAACTCCTGACCCATCCTGAAAGCGGAGAATCGCAGGGCATCTGCTTTGCGGAAATGACCCACCAGGGAGCTGAAGCTGCCATAGCCGCGCTGGATGGTCAGGAATTGGAGGGTCGCAGACTGAGGGTGAGGATTGTCCAGAAGGAGGATGTGGAGGACACCCTGCCTACGTAGCCGGTTGCCCAAAAACGTCCATCTCCTGCGTTGCCCTCCATCCTCCGTAGCAGTGCTACTGCGGAGGACGGGTCATCCCTCATCGTTGCGACGTACTGTCAGGTACGTTTCACTCCTCGAGATTTCGGGCGCCCCCGTAAAGCGGGATTTCGCAAGCTCAACTTGCTCTCTGAACATTTTTGAGCAACCTGCGAGAAAGGCTTTCATTGAGTCTTCCGCGGCTCATGAGAGGTCTTTGAACTCTGCAGCCCTCAGGTCAGCACCGATTGCCTTGAGTTCATTGCCGAACTCCTCCACCAGCCGTTTGAGAGTCAGCTGGTGCTCTTCGCTGTAGAACAGGAACAGGCTCATCATTTTTCGCTGCTCCTGGGTCCAGGGTCCTGCCTGAACACCCATCCTGTCGGCCAGCGGTTCCAGTTCACCCAGGATCTCCTCAACACTGCGGTAACGCTCCATCTTCTTTTTGCTCGTGGATCGCAGTAGAAAATCACGCATCTCAATCGGCAGGTCTGGAACAAGGCCGCCTGGATCAGGGATATCCTGGTCGAGTTGGGAGGAAAGCGCCTCCACGACACTGCCCCGAGGGAAGGGTCGCCGACCCGTGATCATCTCGAAGGCGGTAATGCCCAGGGAGTAGATGTCGCTGCGTTCATCCACCGGTTCTCCCCGAACTTGCTCCGGTGACATATAGAAAAAGGTTCCCTGAAGGGCTGGGCGCGCGGTACCCGGGGCGCATGCCAGGCCGAAATCCATGATCTTGACCCGGTTGTTCGGCTGGACAAAGAGGTTGGCGGGTTTGATGTCCTGGTGGATGATCCCCTGTCTGTGGGCATACGAAAGCCCTGCGCAGGCATCCAGAAGGATACCGAGGGCCGCCGGCGGGGGCAACCTGACCATCTTCTTCAGGATGTGACTGAGTGGGACTCCGTCCACGTATTCCATCACCACGAAGATCGTCCTGAAAAGTTCTTCGATGTCGTAGACCTTGACGATGTTGTCGTGGTTGAGCCGGGCGATGATCTTCGCCTCATCACGGAATCTCTTCAGAAAATCGGCATTCATGGCCATGTCGTGCTTGAGCATCTTTACTGCAACGGGCATGTTGAGACTGCTGTGAAATCCTCTGTAGACGAAACTCCATCCCCCTTTGCCGATCATGTCGTGAATCACGTACCTCCCGACGGTCCGGTCGGGCGTAAAACCCTCCGAGGAGAATCGACGGGTAATCAGTCCGGTAAGGAAGTTCCTGAGTTCCGTGTGCCTTTCACACAATGGATCGAAATCTTTCCTGCTGATGCCCCAGAGCTCCATATCGGTTTCCGCGTCCACATGGGCGAACCGGGGCTCGCCGGTCAGGATGGCCATTTCGCCCACGATTTCCCCGGGCTGGAGCCGTGTTACGGGATGAAGAAGCCCTTCCTTCTCAATACTCACCAGGCATGTCCCCCGACGGATGATGAAGAGGCTATCTCCCTGCTCACCCTGCGCCATCAACCTCTTCCCGGCCCTGACCCTCTTTCTGCTCAGATGGCTCAAAAGCGGGCACCGCGCCTCCTGTGAAATGTAGTCAACAAGCGGGGTCCCCAGGAGGAATTCCAGATCTTCCGGATCCATCCCCCGCCCACCCCGCTTCCGGCGAACCGGTCTATTCCTCCCGGCTTTTCCCGGAATCTCGAATCGGACCCCCACGAGAGACTGCCCCGGCATTTCTTCCTTGCCCCGCACCGATACCACCCTGCAGGTCGCACTGCGCCAGGCCTTCTGCCCGGACACCGGGAAAACCATTTCAAAGGCGGAGCCCACCTCCAAAGGAATGAAGGAACTCAGAAGGACGCCGCCCTCGCTCGAATCAACCACGTTCACAAACACCGTGTCGAGATCCTTTCGCGGCCGGCCCTTTCCTCCCCCAGGCCTGCTTTCAGGATGAATGATGGCGACCGGGAGATCGGGATGAGGCATCCTGGGATGCTTTCTTCGTTCAGGCTCTGAGTTCATCGCAACCTCCCGGCGCAGAATGGGGTCTCGGGGCGTCGGAGAATACCCCTGAAGGTCATCTTACTTCAGGACGCGCTTTGCCTCAATACCCTGTTGTCGTGGCTCACAAATACGTTCACAAACTACCCGGCTCGTCAGGGGCCTTGGGGGGTGGTCTCTCAGGACCACATCGCATCTTTCTCCGTTGACCGCTATCGCACCGGGGCCGATCCATCAGAAATCGTCATGATCCATTTCTCCCTTTTGGCGCGGTATCCGGAGTCTGCCCTCCACCCATTCGAGATCGAACCACCATTTCTTGTTGTTGTCAGGCTTCCCGTAGCCCATAAGATCATCACCCCAGACGCCGAACCGTCTCGCCATGGGCACATGCCTCATGGTCCAGTTGACTGCCCTGTGGAAAGGGGTATAGGGTTTGCTCCAGGGACACACCTTGATGCACGTCCCGCAGCCTGAGCCGAATTTGTTCCCCACCCTCATGGAAGTGCACTTTTCCACATCATTGGGCCACTTCTCATAACCGTTTTGCATCACCTTGTCCCCGCGACTGATGGCACCCGAGGGGCACTCCCTGGCGCACTTTCCGCACTTGCTGCAGAAATCCTGGAGGCCAAAGTCGATCGGTTTGTCCACCGCCATAGGAAGATCCGTAGTCACGATCGCCGCCTTGAAGCGTGGCCCCAGAAAGGGGTTCAGGACGATGTCCCCGATCCGGCACATCTCCCCCAGGCCGGCCCAGAGCAGGATGGGCGGGACCACCACATGGTAGTTGAGGGCATGATGGGCCCTTGCAGGGTAGCCGAGCTGTCGGATGTAATCCGCCAGGATGCACGCGATGAACCCGGAATGGGTGTAGGACATGAAGCTCATGGAGTTGCTGATCCAGTCCCTCCCGGAAAAGGCCGCCTCCGTCCTCGTGTCCTGATCGACCAGAATGGCGATGGCGTATTGGTGGTTGAGTTCAATCTCGAAACCGCCGTGCCATGCCCCGTGGGAGTAGACGGCATAGGGAGGCAACCGGCAGATCCCGACCAAGTCGGCCCTCAGAAAGTAGGTCACCTCCTTGATGTGACCTGCAATCACCGCGGGGTCATCGGGTAATGGTCCGGTTCCGGAGGCCGCCTCTCCATCCACCACCTTCCGGAGATGGAAGCCCATGTTCACGATGGCATTGGAAAGGGGATGCTTCTGCACGAACCGGTAGTACTCCCTCTTGAGGCGAGGCCCGAAATCACCCCGGCCCGCCCTCATGAAGCCGCTCTCCCGCTCGTCCACCCGCTGGACCTGATCGTCCAGGATCAGCGTGGTGGGTCGATCCACCCTTTTCAGTGTGTGCACGGGATAAGGATCCGCATGCCCCACCCTTGCTTTGTCTCGCCTGTGATTGATCATTCTCCAGTCCCCCCCTTACGCTAGACCCTTACACCGGGCATCGGCAAAGGCCCGCGTATCCGCGCAGGCATGAATCGTCTTCCCGGCGATGGTGACGTCTCCTTTGCCGGGCATCCGCTTCCCGCCGGGTTCTTCACGTCACCTGTTGCCGTCCGGATCAGGGTCGGATAATCCCATTGTCTTGAAGGGTCGATGATGCTATGAATCCTTTCCAAGTCGCATCGCCGTCAAGATCAACACGAATCCGTTCATATCGCTATTCAATGAGAGATTACATCTATCTGGATAACGCTGCAACCTCCTTCCCCAAACCTCCCCAGGTCCTGGAAGCCATGGCCCACTACATGAACGAGGTGGGGGCCAACCCGGGTCGATCGGGGCATGGGCTGTCGGTCGAAGCCGGGCGTATCGTTCAGAGGGCGCGGGAGAGCCTGGCCACGCTCTTCCACATCCGGGATCCGAGTCGCATCGCGTTTACCCTGAATGTGACGGAATCCCTCAACACGATTATCCAGGGGTTTCTCAATCCCGGCGATCACGTGATCACCACGGGGATGGAACACAATTCCGTCATCCGGCCTCTCAAGGAAATGGAGCGCCGATCCCTGATCAGCCTCAGCATCGCCCCGTGCGATCGGAAGGGTTTTCTGGACATGGACGCGCTCCCGAAACTCGTCCGAAAAGATACGGCCCTCATGATCCTGAACCACGCCTCCAACGTGTGCGGCACCATCCAGGACATCCGCTCGGTGAGGGAGAGAATCGGGGAGGTGCCGCTGCTCGTCGATGCGGCCCAGACCGCCGGATGCCTTCCCATTGACGTGGAGGCGGACGGCATTGATTTCCTGGCCTTTACCGGGCACAAGGCCCTTCTCGGACCTCAGGGAACGGGGGGGCTTTACATACGAGAGGGGCTGAGGGTGCGTCCTCTGAAGCAGGGGGGTACCGGAAGCGTGTCGGAAAAGACGGTCCAGCCCGATTTCCTTCCCGACGCCCTGGAGAGCGGAACCCAGAACAACGTGGGTATCGCAGGGTTGGGGGCGGCCGTCGACTTCATCCTCCGGCAAGGGACTTCAAACATCAGGGATCATGAAAAGACCCTCACCGCCGCTCTCCTCAAGGGCCTCTTTCCGCTGCAGGGCTTGACGATCTATGGCCCTCTCAAGGCCGACCTGCAAACCGCCTGCGTTTCCGTGACCTTCGACAGCGTCCTTCCTGCCGGAGAAAGGCACCAACCAACCGGCTGCGGATCGATCAACCTGGCCTGGATGGAGGAGGGGATCTCTCCGGCTCACGCCGAGAAGGAACTCCGGTCAGAGTACGACATCCTCGTCCGCGTAGGTCTGCACTGCGCCCCCCTGGCCCATCAGACACTGCATACGTACCCGGAAGGCACCGTGCGACTCAGCATGGGATACTTCAACACCATCGAGCAAATGGACTACACGGCAAAGTCCATAGCCCAGATCACCGCGTTGTGAGCGATCCCGTCACCTCTTGAATTCCGGCCTTCTCTTTTCCAGAAACACGATGATCCCCCCTTTGGCGGCCTCGGTGCAGGCGATCTCCGAGGAACCGTTGTGCCCGATCTCCAGGGCACCCCGGGTCCTGATCGGCCTTGCCAGGCAGATCATCTCGCTGAAAGAGGGCTTCGGAGGAGGAGAATCGTGACGGCGCAGATCCCGGATTCCGTGAAGGACCCGCAATTCGTTCAACACAAACGTGGACGCGTTGCGGACGGAGTCCCCGGAACCGGCGGCCGAGATCGGGCCTGAAACCGCCGGATTGAAAGCAATTCATTTTAGTAATACCCAGCTCAAATCATATCCAAGATTATATTAAATATCTGATATGTTAGTTCATTATGAATATCATACAATCAGAATTCAGACCTGACAAAGAACTTGCCCTCGTCAGGATGGTGCACTATAATGAATACTATTCAAATTGGAAAACAACTTGAATAGCTGCGGGGCAAGTAAAGCCTAGAGACACCACGCAAGGAGGTTGAGATGTCATATACCTTAAAAGCATGGGGCGACTTCAAGAATTACCAGAGCACCTGCTACAGGAACTATGCTTATGCCACGGAAGGTCTTCGCTGCATGGGCTCTACATGGAGTCCGCTGGCTCCCCTAAAGGGATTGGGCGAGGATGTGTACATCATCGGTGGCGAGCCACACGCCGCGTCGACGGCGGGCACATTTCCCGAAGAGGCCCGCGAGGATATTTCGGCTGCTGAAATTGCAGGATTGGGTTTTCACACGTGTAGCTACCTGAAACTTTTCGTAGGGGAAGTGGTTCGCGACCGAATAGGGATTACGGATGGAACGATCAAGGAGGGATATCCCAAACCGGATTTGATCTGGACCACGCATTTGTGCAATCTGCATTCGAAGTGGTACCAGGAGGTCTCGAGGCGGCTGGGGGGCATACCGATGTACCCCATCGATATGATCGGCGGGGGGAACGCGGAGAAAGACCGTAAAATTGTAGATTACGTCTGCGACCAGATGGAGGATGGCATACGCTGGCTCGAGAGGGTGACCGGTAGGGAGTTTTCGGATGAGTCGTTCATCCAGGCCGCCAGGAACGAGATCAAGGTGCTGGTGCTATGGGGCAATGTGTGTGCACTGAACATGTATGCCCCTGCACCGTTGGATGAGCGCCGATTGATCGCCCTGTTCCCACCGGCCATGGTGGACCGCACAACGGATGAAGCGGTGCGGATATATGAAGCGTTATATAAGGAAGTGCAACACATGGTCGAAACCGGTCAGAGCGTGGTCACAGATCAGCGCTTCCGGATCGTCTATTTTGGACTGGCACATACGTATGGCCATCCGGAAATTGCGAGAATTCTTAGGGACGCCGGGGCTGAGATTGTCGCTTCGGTTTACACATTCGGCACGGCTGGCAATTTCAAGGGGTTTGCAGATCGAAAATGGTCATGGGAGCCCATCGACCCTGCATGGGTGGACGCACTGGATCTGTGCAGCAGAAGAGAGGCCTTGTCCGCGCTCGCCAAAATAGTCCTGGGTTGGCCCACCTGGCAAGGCGTGAGATCCTACTGGGCACTGGAACAGATGGCGAGGGCAATGGTTTCGGAATTTAACGCGGACGGGCTTTTGCTGGCCCCTACCCGCAGTTGTGAAACGGATTTCAGGAACGGTTATATAGCGATGCAGCGGATCTTCAAGAACGAGCTTCCGACCGTAGAATACGACACCGAAACGGTGGATGTCCGGAAAATGGATATACCCGGCGCCAAACGCAAAACAGAGTTGTTCGTACATCTGATGGAAGCGCACAAGAGAGGAGGCGCGTGAGGGACGATGAAAAGCACGGATGCAATCATTGAGCTATTTCGCCGCATCACCGCGAATCCCCATGAGTACGCCCAATCCCTTCAAGAAAAAGGGCGGCTCCTGGCCGGATATATGTGTACTC
>JAFGPH010000498.1 GCA_016926135.1 Deltaproteobacteria bacterium | reverse complement strand
GCAAGAAGTCGAGATAATTGTGTTTTTGCCTCGTGGATGTTAACCTGACGCACCGAGATCACCCCCTGTTCATTCAGACTGAACTAAGTCTAGTCCATTAGGATTTACTTGTCAAGAGAACATTCAAAGAACGGCAGAGTGCCAGGCAGTTGGTTTTTTTGTGGCCGGATCGGCCAATGGCTGTAAGTCGGAGGGTCTTATTAAACTCCGGGACAAACGTGTGGGTGCAAGCATCACCCAATCGACCGTACGCAGGGCTTACAGCCTTTTGATATGGGGGCAATCCCTGGCAAAGTCTACAACCTCCTGACTCTTGTGGGGGGCACGATTAGGCTTTTACGTTCATTAGTCTGCAAGAAACAGTGTGCACCTTTTCGAACCCCCAAAATCCCACCTTCGGATTGAGAAAGCTAAGGGAGCCATTATCCTTGCGGGCCTCGCCGCGCGGAAAATACCCTCTTCCCTGTGGGATCAACTTGAGTTAGAATAACAGCTTAGCTTAACAGGCGTAAGGAACGCTCTGGACTTCGACCAAGGAGAAGACAAAATGGGAGACACGAGCAAGGACAGGCCGACCATCGCCATCCTCACCGGCGGGGGTGATGTGCCCGGCCTCAACCCCTGTATCAAGACGCTGGTCTACCGCGCTGCCAGCGAGGGCATCCGAACCATCGGAATCCGCCGGGGCTGGGCAGGGATCCTCGAATACAACAAAGACGATCCTCAAAGCATACCCAGATGCATCCAGGAACTCACCCCTCCGGAGGTGAGGACTATCGATCGGTCGGGGGGGACCTATCTCCACACCTCGCGGACCAATCCGAGCGCAGCCAAGAAGAAGGATGTTCCGGACTTTCTGAAGGGCAGGTTCGGAACGGACGAGGAGAAGAAGGATCTGACCCCCATCGTGCTCCAGAACCTGAACGAGTTGGGCATCGATGCCATCATCCCCATCGGAGGAGACGACACCCTCAGCTTTGCCGATCGCATGCACAGGGAAGGATTTCCCGTGATTGCCATCCCCAAAACCATGGACAACGACGTCTTCGGCACAGACTACTGCATCGGCTTCTCGACAGCCGTGACCCGCAGCGTCACCTTCATTCACGCCCTCAGAACGTCCACAGGGTCCCACGAGCGGATCGCCGTGGTTGAACTCTTCGGGAGATACTGCGGAGAAACGTCCCTCATCTCCGCGTATCTGGCAGGGGTGGACCGCGCCATCATCTCGGAGGTTCCCTTTGACCCTGAGAAACTGGCGAAATTCATCATGGAGGACAAGAGGGGAAACCCCAAGAACTACGCCATGATCACCATCTCCGAGGGAGCCATGATGATCATGGGCCAGATGATGCTCTCCGGGGATACCGATGCTTACGGCCACAGGAAGCTGGGCGGCATCGGGGAGGAGACGGGCGCCGTGCTCAAAAAGCTCACCGGAGAGGACGTGCTGATCCAGAGACTGTCCTACCTGATGCGAAGCGGCATCCCGGATTCCCTGGATCTCATGGTGGCCGTGAACTACGCCAACATAGCCATTGACCTGTTCCTGAAGAAGGTGTTCGGCCGCCTCGTGGCACTCAACCGTGGGGTCTACACGGACATCCCCCTGAGCACCGTCGGCATGGGCCAGAAGAAGGTGGATGTCATGGAGCTCTACGATGCAGAAAACTACCGTCCCAAGGTCCGCCATGTGGGCGGAAAACCCATGTTTCTTTATTAGGTAACCGTGATCCGTCACCCCAGAAGGCCGACACGCAAGATTGATGTGGGCACCGTCCCCGTGGGGGGCGATGCGCCCGTCGCCGTCCAGTCCATGACCAATACGGATACGCGGGATGTCCCCTCCACCGTCAGGCAGGTCGAAAAGCTCAGCGAGGCGGGCTGCGAGATCGTTCGCCTGGCCGTGCCGGACCAGGAGGCCGCCGATGCCTTCCGCCAGATCCGTGCAAGGGTGAGCGTCCCCCTCATCGCCGACATCCATTTTGATCACCGCCTGGCCATCGCCTCCCTCAGGGCCGGCGCGGACGGATTGCGCATCAATCCTGGGAACATCGGGGGCCGAAAGGCCGTCGAGAAGGTGATAAACGAGGCACGCACCAGGAATGTTCCGATCCGGATCGGGGTGAATGCGGGCTCCCTCCCCCGATCCATGCTCCGGAAGCACAAGCACCCCACCCCGGCGGCCATGGTGGAAACGGCCCTGCTGCACATCCGCCTTTTTGAAGATCTGGATTTCGACCGAATCAAGATTTCCCTGAAGTCCTCCAACGTGCTCCACACAGTGGATGCCTACGAACGGCTGAGCCGCGAAGTGGACTACCCTTTGCACCTGGGGGTCACGGAGGCCGGCACCCTGATCTCGGGCACGGTCAAAAACGCCATAGGGATCGGCATCCTCCTTTTCAAGGGAATCGGGGATACGCTCCGGGTTTCACTCACCAGGGATCCGGTGGAGGAGGTGAAGGCGGCCTACGAGATCCTGAGGGCCCTGGATCTCAGGCATCGCGGCCCGGAGATCATCTCCTGCCCGACCTGCGGACGGTGCGAAATCGATCTCTTCACCCTGGTGAGCCAGGTGGAGGAGGGCCTGTCCGGGATTCAATCCTCTCCCAAGGTGGCCGTCATGGGGTGCGTGGTAAACGGGCCGGGGGAAGCCAGAGAGGCCGATATCGGCGTTGCCGGGGGGCGCAGGCAGGGCATCCTCTTCAGGAAGGGCCGGCTGGTAAGAAAGATCCCGGAAAAAGACCTGGCAAAGGTATTGATCGAAGAGGTGAAGAAGATGACACGGTAGCGATGTGCAAGGTCCAAGGTCCAAGGAAGATGGAGATCAAACTTGAGTTCTGCGGCTGGCCATTTTGCGGTTCTGCGGTTCGACATTCCGCCGGAGGCGGCTGGTCCAATGTCCAACTTCCACTGTCCAATGATCGACAATCGATGATGAGCAGGCTGCTGAAAAATGCCCAGATTCAAGGCCCCCGAAATCCAGAGGGGTGAGGCGTGACAAAGGCGCCAGGTTCAGGATTCAGGGTTCAGGGTTTTTTCCATGTTTTATTC
>JAFGPH010000006.1 GCA_016926135.1 Deltaproteobacteria bacterium | reverse complement strand
GGGTTCGCACCCCAAATGAGCATCGACCTGGTCTCTTTGGTTGGGAGATCTCCCATCGTGGGGAAGCCGTATGTCAGCAACTCCGCAAGGTGGGCAGCCCTCCGGCAGGCGGTGGAGCTCTCGCACCCGTAGTTTGCCGATCCATAGGTCGCGGCCAACCGTTGCACCGCGGCCCTCGGCTCCTTTGGATCTCCCACGTAAAAAAAGACGGCGTGAGGGCCGTATTGTTCCTTGATTCGATTCAAATGACCCGCGATCAGGTCGTAGGCCTGGTCCCAGGAGATACGGACATAACCTGGATCCTCGGAGCCCTTGAGGTTGGTCCTTTTCATGGGATATTTGAGCCTATCCGGATGGTAGAGCCTTTGAAGAGTGGCGTATCCTTTTGAACAGAGGGGTGAAGCGGGGAACCCGGGCCATGGCTCGACGCGGGTCACGATGTCCCCCCTCCTGTAAAACTTGATCCCGCAAAAGGGAACCTGGTTGCAGCCGTCGCAGAAGGTATATCCAACAGTCTCCTGGGGTTCACCCGCCGCGGGTCCCTGAGGCGAGGACTGATCTGACTTGATCGGGGCCATAAACTCCTCCTTCCTTTTCGATGTGACGCGGACCGGCGAATCTCACGTGTGGCAGATTCATCCTATTCACCAAGATAGGCCTCCACCACTGCCGGGTGGGCAAGGACTTCCCGGGGGGCGCCTTCCGCAATCTTCCTGCCATAGTTCAAGACAATGAGCCTTTCGCAAAGGTCTATGATGGCTTTCATGACATGTTCCACAACCATCAGCGTAATCCCCTTTTGGGCGATCGCACGGACGAGGTGGATGGCCTCCTCCATCTCCGCAGGATTGAGCCCGCTCATCATTTCATCCAGCAGAAGCAGCCTCGGCCTGGTGGCCAGGGCCCTGGCCACCTCCAATCGTTTCCGATCTACCACCCCGAAATTCGAGACCGGGGCCTCTGCCCTGCCACCGAGACCTACGAACTGGAGCAAGGTCAGGCATTCCTCCTCTGCCTCATGAATGCTTCGGATAGGATCGCGCCCGTACATCCTTCCGATCAACACATTCTGAATCGCCGTCATTCCGGCAAAGGGCCTGGTCAACTGGAACGTCCTGGCGATACCGGCCTGACAGACCTTGTGGGGTTTCAAACCGGTCATTTCCCTTTCGCCGAATCTCACACTTCCGCGGTCCGGTTTCATAAAGCCGCTGATGAGGTTGAAGGAGGTGGTCTTGCCCGAACCGTTAGGACCGATGAGACCAAGGATCTCCCCTTCCTCGACATGCAAGCCGAGATCATTGACGGCCACCAGGCCGCCGAAGGATTTTGTGAGTCTATTGACTTGTAGGATCGGCTTCAATCTATCCCCTGCGACTCCGGTCTCGAATCCCCATCAGTAGACCGATCAGCCCTCTTGGGAGGAAGAGAACGACCAGGATGAACAGGATGCCGAAGACCAGGACATGCATCCCCATGGGGAGATACAGGGAAAGGATTTGTTGCAGCAAAATAAAAAAGCAGGAACCGACAATGGGCCCCAGGACGGTTCCTACGCCTCCGACAAACACGATGATGACCGCATCAAAGGTCCACACGGCCGAGAAGAGGGCGCCCGGCTGGGCGGCGCTCGAGAAATATCCGAAAACGCCGCCTGCCAATCCGGCCATTGCTGTACTGACCAGAAAGGCCAGCAGTTTGTATTTCCGGGTATTGACGCCGGAAGCCTCTGCGGCGTCTTCATCTTCCCGGACGGACATGAATCCGAACCCCATCCTGGACCGGCTGATCCACCACACGGCCCACACGGCGATGACGGCGATGAGGAGGCTCAGGTAATATCTCGGCGTCAGGCTGTAGGTGTTCAGAAGTCTGGATGGGAGCACGCTCGCGCGGGGAAGGACCGTGTCGAAGATTGTCCTCAGGATCTCGGCAAGAACCAGGGTGCCGATGACGAAGTACACGCCTTTCAGGCGAAAAGCCGGAAATCCGATGATCAAGGCGAACACCGCGGCTCCGAGGGCGCCGGCCACGAGGGAGAGGGGCAGGGGGAGGCCGTAGAGCCAGAGAAAACGTGCGCTGAGGGCGCCGATCCCAAAAAAGGCCGCATGCCCCAGACTCTGCTGTCCTGCGAAGCCCCCGATGACGTTCCAGCTCTGGGAAAGGGTGATATAGAGAAGGGTGAAGATGAGCCAGGTGAGGACATCCGTTCTTTTGACAAAGACCGGGATCAGGGCAAGGACGAGAACGGGAACGGCGTTGATCAGGATAAACTTCGATGGTTTCACGCCTGGCGTCCTTTCACGATTTTCCAAAAAGCCCCTGGGGCCTGAGCATGAGGATGAGCAGAAAGATGAGCAGCCCCAGGGCCACTGCATAGGGTCCCATGAAGATGGCACCCACCGCCTCCACCACGCCGAGGATAAGCCCTGAAAAGAAGACTCCTCCGATGCTCCCGATTCCGGCGAGTACCACCACGATGAGTGCCTTCAACGTCCATTCCATTCCCACTTCCGGATTCAAGGCTTGAACCAGGCCTACGAGCACCCCCGCAAGTCCAGCGAGCGCTACTCCCAGCGAAAACATCAGCAGATAGGTGCGATCCACATTGATCCCGACAAGCTTCGCGGCCTTCCAGCTCTCGCTGGTGCCTCGCACGGACTTGCCCAGAAACGTCCGGGTGAGGAAAAAGTGGAGGCCCAGGATGACGAGAACGGAAACGAGCAGGCCCCCGAGGGGGATGTACCCGATTCGGACATTGAACAGGGGGAAAGACTCCCCGGCATAGGCGGGGGTGATTGACCGGATATCAGCCGTCCACAGGAGCCTTGCCATTTGAGGCAATACGAGGAAAAGGCCGAAGCCGATGAGAAGGGAATTCTTCATCCTCGCCTCCTCCTGGAATCGCGCTATCGCCGCAAAGAGAAGCTTGTAGCAGAGCGCCCCGAAGAGGAAAAGAAAGATGGCAACCAGAGGCAGACTCCAGAAGGGATCCAATCCGCACAGGGTCAGGAGCCAGAAGGCCATGTATCCGCCGAGCATCAGGAATTCGCCGTGGGCGATGTTCAGGATCTTCATCACACCAAAGGTCAGGGACAAACCGACTGCTGCAAGCCCGTACAGCGCACCGATGTTGATGCCGTTGACGATCGTCTGTGCGAGGAGCTGACTGACCATTCGTGCCTCGATGTTACGCTATTCCGAGATAGGCGCTCCTGACCCTTTGGTCGTTAGCCAGATCCTTTGCCTCTCCGTGCAGCGTCACTTTTCCATTTTCGATGACGAACGCCCTGCTGGCCAAGCTCAGGGCGGCCCGCACGTTCTGTTCTACCAGGAGCACGCCCACCCCGGTGGAATTGACCTGGCCGATCACCTTGAATATGCTCTTTACCACGAGCGGCGCAAGCCCGAGGGAAGGCTCATCGCACATCAGGAGCCTGGGCCTTCCCATCAACGCCTTGCCTACGGCCAGCATCTGCTGCTCTCCCCCGCTCAAGGTTCCGGCTGCCTGCTTTTCCCGGGCTGCAAGGAGAGGGAAAAGACCGTACACGAACCCGAAGGTTTCCTGCCGCATCTTTCGGTTCAGGGGCGTGAACGCGCCCAGTTCCAGGTTTTCCAACACGCTTAATCCCCTGAAGATGCCCTTGTCCTCCGGGATCAGCGAAATTCCGAGCTCCACGATCTTATGGGTCGGCTCTTGGTCTACACGCACCCCCTGGAACAGGATCGTGCCGGCGGTGGGCTTCACGAGCCCTGCTATGGTTTCTACAATCGTCGTCTTCCCTGCGCCGTTGGCCCCGATCAGGGAGACCAGTTCGCCTTGGCCTACCTGGAGGCAGACATGCCACAGAGCCTGGACGGACCCGTGGTGGACGTCGATGTCTTTGACCTCTAATGGAAAAGATGTCCCCTCGGAGTGGTCGATCTTCATCATACCCCTGACGCATTGGACTCATGGGCAAACCGGGGATCGAAAGCCTGTCGTGCTTTACCCCACTCGCCACCGGCCTGCCAAGCCGAATTGCCTCATGCCCCCGCCTTGCTAGGGCGGGGGCATAGCGCTCATTTGCCCCTTTCAGACCACTTGGGCATATACTTCAATGGTGTCACCGGTACTTCTTTGGGATACTTTTTCCCGAACTCGTTGGTATAGACAATCTTTCTGTCTCCGCCCATCCATTGGGCAATCACAAGTACTTTGTCCTGCGGATGGCCGATCTTGCTGAACTTGATCGGCCCGGATATGGTCATCATGTCCGTGGCTTTGATGGCATTCCGTATCGCGGTTCTATCGAGGGTTCCGGCCTTCTCGATCGCGGCAAAGAGAACCTGTCCTGCAGAGTAGGCGTTGCCGGCCACGAGATCAGGACCCTTCCCCGTCTTTTCTTTGGCTTTGGCGATCAGATAATCGTTCTCAGGGAACCGGTACTTATCGCTCCATGCAACCGGCAGGGTCACATAGTCGGCCAGGGGGCCGAGTGCAGGACCGAAGCCGGCGCCTTCAGGAGAACGCACGAAATGAACGACCTTCGGGGCGAAGTCCAGCTCCTTCATCTGCTTCACGATGGCAGGCCCCTCAGGCGGCACCGGATAGGCCAGGAGGATCTCGGCCCCTGCAGCCTTGGCCCCTGTGATCATTGCGCTGAAGTCCTTTGTCCCCGCCGGATATTTCTGGTGGAAGACGATCTGGAACCCGAGCTTCTTTGCGGTCTCCGACCAATAAGACATGGCCTCCTGGGCGTCCAGCTGATTGATCTCGAACACCGCCACCTTCCTGGGCCTCGGTTCGGGCTGCTCCATGATCATCTCAAAGATCATCGGACCGATGTAGGGCGTTTTTGCAAAATTCGAAAAGAGCCACTCATTCCCGAGATTGTGGGGAGCCCACCCTGCACAACCCGGCCCGATCCAGCACATCTTGTTCTTCTGGCAGATGGGGGTGCCCATCTCAAAGGAAGCACACCCGAGACCACCCACGTTCGCCACTGCCCCCCAGGAGTTGGCCGCTTCGAGCTGGGTCTGTGTCTTCTGGCCGCTGGATTCATCATCCAGGACTCTCAATTCGACCGGGATCTTTTTCCCATATTCCTTGACATACACGCCCCCGGCCGCGTTGACCTTCTCGACCAGCACGTCGTATCCAAGTTTGAGTTGCGTTCCGTGTTCGGCCATGGGTCCTGTGAGGGAAAGGACGGCGCTCACTTTGATGGTCTTCGGCTCCGCCGCCAGTCCCTGGGCCGCAAAAGTGAATAGGAGAAAACAGACCGCCAGGGCAGCGCCCAAATGAAACTTTCTTCCACTTGCCATCTTCGATATCCTCCTTCCTGACTATGGGGTTGAGGTTACTGATTACAATGCCAACACGCCACGGATTCAAAGTCTAGAAGAGAAGATATACGTTTTGCCCGGGATCTCGAAAAGCCCCGGGACTAGAAGAACTCCCTGAGGAATGACTCCACCTCGGATCGGGAAGCCTTGAACGGACCGGGATCCTCCAGTTTCAGGGAGGTCGCCGCCGCGGCAAATCGGATCGCTTCGGCCGGCTCCTTGTGAAACCGTTCGGTCACATACGATGCAAAGCACGTGTCACCCCGGCCCGTTCTTCCAGTGAGCCTCCTGTTCCGCAAGGGCGCGCACACCACACCCGAGGCGCTGGCAGCGACCAGTTCCTCCTCATGCGAGAGAACCACCTCTCCTGCGCCCCGGCCAAGAAACGTCTCCGCCGCGCGGAGCCTCCCTTCATGCTTTTCGGTGTCCAGACCCGTCAGGAAGGCCGCCTCGGCCGCATCGGCCTTGAAGTACCGGCACAAGGGCAGGATCGCTCGATCGGTTTCCCAGGGGACGTACTTCACGGCCCCGTCGGGATAGACCTTCCTCATCAGGCCCTGAACATCGACGGCCAGCGGGGCCCGTTCCGATAGGCGTATAAGCGTCTGGAGATCCACTTCTCCGGTGGAAAGACCGCAGTAGTAAATGAGTTTGGCCGAAACCGAAGGGAAGTCCTCGATGAAGTAGGGGTCCGCTTTTTTCAATGTGGTGATGACTCTCTGCTCCATGCTTTCCGTGGGGTAGCTCAAAATGCTGTATACCGTCTCACGGGAGCTCCGCCAGAAGATTTCTTGCTCTGCGATCGGGAACTCCCTCAGCCGATGTCGATCCCCGGCCGAGGTCTTGGTCAGAATGCCGATGGAATGTCCCAAAGCGTAAGCAGTCCACGCCGCGAAGAAGACGGGTCCCGAGGTCATTTCATATTCCTGAGAAGGCGTCTTGATGCGATCGACGGCCGTGTGGCCGAAGAGGAAAACATCGTACACCCGCCCTTCATGCCAATTCGGGAAAGGGTCATTCATCCTGATTTTCCCCCTCTCTCAATACGGAGGCCAGCCGCCACTCCCTCTGAGCGAGGGCCTCCCAGAACTCCCTGTCCTTGTCCTTCCAACCGGGCCCGAATTTCGCGTGATAGTAAGCCTCGAGATGATGAAGCCATGTCGTCCAATGATTTTCTCCCTTTTCGCTGGACTTCAACACATCTTCCAGGAACAGGGTGATGTTGGCCATCTCATCCTTGGGTACAAAAAAGGCGGCCCCTCTCTTATAGGCCTTGACAGTGCTTTCAGGGCTCAGCGCTTGCGCAGTCAACATGACGGAGATCACTTTTCGCTCGTTGGCGATATCCAGGAGTTCGAAACCATTCACTCCCATGATGTCGAGGATAGCCAAGTCAAAATGCCGTGACGCCAGCAGGCCTTTGCCTTCGGCAAAAGTAGAAGCTTTTGTGATCTCGCACTCCGGCAGCAGCCCTTCCATGGTTTCAAGGATATCTACTTCGTCATCTACGACGAGGACCTTCTTGCCTTTCAATCGGTTGCTCGCTGTCACACCCTTCCCCTCCTGTTCGATTCGAACCTCACGGGATCCGACCTCTCACGGCTCCTTCGGGATGTCCGGACATGTCCTCACGCCTTGAGGGTTCTGATATTTCTGCTCTGCAAGATGAACAGCCGTCCTTGTTCATAGGCCCATTCCACGTCCTGGGGATAGCCGAAGAGCGACTCGATTTTCATCCCGATCTCTCCCAGCTCGAGCACCTCTCGATCCGATAGCGTGGGCGCATCGGCCTTGTCCGGGCTCACCTCCATTTCTCTTCTGCCGAAACCCCTTTCCTCATCGAAACCAACCATCAGCGTCTTCTTCGCAATCCGTCTGTCTTTGAGTCTCAAGGGGGACTTGGAGATCACATAGAAGTCGTTCATGGATTTTCCCGAGACCACCGATTCACCCAATCCCCAATTCGCTTCGATGACGATGTCCTCCCTGACGCTGGTGATAGGATTGGCCGTGAACAGAACGCCTGCAACCTCCGAGTGGACCATCTTCTGGACCACAGGCGCGATCAGGCCGGCGCGGTGGTCGATGCCTTTGTGGAACCGGGTCATGGCGGCCCTGACCGTCCACAACGACGCCCAACACATCCGGATATGTTTCAAAATGTCTTCCTCTCCTCTCAGATAGTGGTAGGTGTCCATCATCCCGGGAAAGGAGGAAACCTTGCTGTCCTTGATCGCAACAGAGGAGCGAACCGCGACAAAGGACGGGGCCGCCTGCAGCAATTCCTCGATCGCCCGGCATATCTCCCCGTGCAGGTCCTCAGGTACAGGAGCATCGGAGAGGGTCCGCCTGATCTCGGCCGTCTTCTCCTCCATGGCCTCGAAGTCGTTGTAGTCGAGACTGCCGGCGACGGCATCAATCTTTTCCTGCAGCCGATTATGACGGACGTGATGAAAAAGGGATTCGCTGGTCACACAAAACCCGGGAGGCACATTGAACCCGTTGCGCGCAAGTTCACCGAGGTTTGCGGCCTTGCCGCCGGCCTCCTGGAAATGCTGCTTGGTCATTTCGTGGAAGAATTTTACATATTTCTTCATCTCCGTTTTCATCCTCCCTACCCCCCATGCCCCCCCTAAGCAACTCCTCGTTTCAAAGAGCTAAAGTGTTACACTCTTTTCAGAATCTCCACCACGCCCGCGGTTCCGTCGATCCGAATGATGTCCCCATCCTTGATGGAGTTCGTGGCCTTCCATGTACCCACCACGGCTGGGATATTGTATTCCCGGGCGGCGATGGCGGCATGGGTCAGCATTCCCCCGGTGTCCGTCACGACCCCCGCGATTTTGACGAAAAGCGGGGTCCACGCCGTGCCTGTATAGGGGCACACCAGGATGTCCCCCGCCCGAACCTTTTGGAATTCATGGTAGTCCATGATGCGCGTAGCAGGGCCTTCCACGACGCCGGGGGCGCCCGGGAATCCCTCGATCCTCTCCGAAACCACCTTTTCATCCTTCGGATGCAGGATTTCGTCGATGATTCCGAATACCTTTACTCCTACAGGATCCGTCATCTTCTCCGGCACGTTGCCGAAGGTGAGGGGGGCATCCAGGCCCGGCACGTTCTTCGCATCTTCCTTTCTCTCCATGATCAGATTCGGCACCAGCGCCCTATAATGGTACCGGGCGGCCTCATCATCATAGGCAATAGCCTCCATGACCTCTTCGAGTTCCTGGTAGGTCAAGTAGAGGACGTCCTCAACGTCCATGACCAGCCCTCTTTCCAGGAGCCTTTTGCCGCACGCCATGGCGGCCCTGCGGACCATCGCAGTAGAGCCTTGGTCGATATAGAACCCGTGGTCCTCCTGAAAATGGTAGATGCCATGCGCTCCCTTGATCATTCTCCTGAATTCCCGGAGGTTATCATCCTTGAGCTTCGCTTCATAGTCATGGATCGCTCTCTCCCTCTGATCGATGATCTCCTGCTTGGATCGGTGATAATCCCAACCCTCTTCCATGCGGGTATAATAGCCTTTCAGGGTATCCAGTACCGGGGAAGGATCTTCTCGCCAGGTAGGCGTAAGAACATCCATATGAGCAGCAACCACGCGATTACCGTACAGATTCAGAAACCGGTCAAATCTCTCCAGCCACTCCTTCGCCTCGGGCCTCTCTCTGAGCTTCTCCAGGATGTCCCCGGCCTTGGTGTTTAAAATGACCTCCTTGAAACCGCGCTCCTCGGCCAGCTTCGCCAGATTCCACAGCTCTTCATCCGTTCGGGTTGGGACGCTGTCGACACCCCTGAGCATGATGAGCATCTGGCTTTCCTCAAGGCCCTTCTGCTTGCAATAGTCCTCAAACATGAAATAGAGGGCGTCGGCCGGATACATCAGCTCAAAGTGGATCTCCCAATTGCGCCGATCATTCCGGAAAGCCCTCCTGAGGTATTCAAGGATTGCCTGGGAGTCCAGCTGATCCGAATCTACGTCGTTGATCGAGGCCAGGTTGGCTTTGACTTCGCCGATGAGCTTTCCATAGTATTCTTCCCAGTTCTCCAGGCAATAATCCAGCAGCTCCTTGAATTTGGGCTCTCGTGCGGCGATTTCCCCGGGATCACCGATCAGGGCGAATCCGATGTACACCCTGCCCTTATGGATCTTGACGTGCCCGCCCTTGGACGGAGGGAGGCTGGTGGTTCGTGCGGCGGAATGATACCCCCAGGCGTGGTGTGCCTGAATGGTGGTCATGCCCATCGGAGAGATGGCGTAGGGCTGGTGAAGGTCGTCCCGAAACCAAAAGATCGATTTGTCGAACTCGGTATCGGGTCTCAACGTCCTTAAAGAGGATATGCTTCGGTCTATCATAAAATTGTCCTCCCCTCCTTGATGGTTGCATGTGCGTCGCGAGTTGCTGTAGCCCCCCGCTAGAATCAGAAGATGAAAAGCCATTCGACCGACCGCTCCGGCCGACCATCACTCGCACCTTTTCCCCTTGCGGCCCCCAAAGTTCTCACCGTTGGATCACCGTCGGAAGAAGAGCTATTCGCGACGGACGGGAAGAAGTTCAATGTGATACCTGTGATGGAGCGTTCCCGCAATGCCTCTGGGAGCCAGAAAGATGACCACAATGGTGATTGCCCCTAGGATGATCAAATTGTACCCCACGTACTCCGAGAGAAACTGCTGCAAGACGACAAAGATGATCGCCCCGATCACGGGACCCTCCAATGTCCCGATGCCTCCGATGATGACGATGAAAAGCAGGTTCACCGTCCAGCCTATTCCAAAGGCGTCGAAGGGCTGGATGAAGACGGTGTTCAAATAGAGGACGGCTGCCGCCATGCCCGTGATGAAAGCACTGATCAAGAAACAGGTGAGCTTGCAACGAAAGATGTTCACGCCAACCATCTCCGATGCGACGTCATCATCCCTGACGGCCATGAGGGCAAGCCCCAGATTCGAACGAAGCACCAGGTAGACCACGGAAACCGATGCGACACAGAGCAATGCGGCCAAGTAGTAGATACTGGACATCGATATTTTCTGAAGGGGTTGAATGAAGATGCCCATGCCGTATTTCACATACCCCCAATTGCTGAAACAGATGCCGAGCGCTTCGGCGATGACCCAGGTCCCGATGGCGAAATACACCCCTTTCATCCTGAATATTGGAAGAGATATGATCATTGCCAGGAGGACGCAGAGGAACCCGCCCGCCAGGATGCTCAAGGAGATGGCCAGTCCGTAGTACATGGACAGAACGGCCAGCGTATAGCCCCCTATGCCGACAAACATCTGCTGCCCCAGGGAAACCATGCCCGAGTACCCTGCAAGAAGATTCCACATGCTTGCCAGTGAGATGAAGACACAGAGCAGCAGCAGGACATTCTCCAGATAACGCGATGCCCAATAGGGTACGGTGGCAAGCATTGCCAGCAAAAGGGCGATGACGATGACGCGAGTCCTGTTCAACCACACGGAAGGCACTACCTCCTGCCCAGGATTCCTTGAGGTCTCACCGTTAATACCACCACGAGGATCAGGTAACCGCTCAGTAATTGAAAACCGGGTCCCAGAAGACGCCCCCCCAGGAGCTGGGAAATCCCCAATACCATTCCCCCCAGGAAGGTCCCGTGGATGCTTCCCAGCCCGCCCACGATGACCACGCCGAACGCGATGATCAGGTACTGCGTCCCAGAGTGAGGGTAAAAGGTGAAGGTCATGCCGACCAGCACCCCTGAGATGCCGGCGGTCAATGCCGCAATCCCCATGGCCAGGCTGTAGACCCTTTTCGGATTGATGCCCATGAGCTTGGCGCCCGAAAGGTCCTCTGAAGCGGCATGGATGGCCCAACCGAGATAGGTCCTCTTCATGAATTGATGAAGCAGGAAAAGTACGAAAAGCCCGGCCGCGAAATTGATCAGCTGAACGACCGGCACCTGAAGGACGCCGAACAGATCGACGCTCTTGACGGCCAGTTCCGTTTTCAACGAACGGGCATCGGGCGTGAAGACCAGCAACAGTATATTCTGCAGGATAATGGAAAGCCCGAAAGAGATGATCAGGAAAGGCTCCATCTCTTTCTGCATCACCCTGTTGAAAAGAAACGTCTGGACGAGGTAGCCTACGGCGAACATGATCGGGAGGACCAGAAACAGGGTGATGATGGGATGAAGGCCGATCACCTGCAGGAACAGGAGGCTGAAATAACTCGAGAGCACCATGAATTCGCCATGGGCCAGGTTGACCTGCCGCATAATTCCGAAAACCATGGAGAGTCCCACGCCGACAACGCCATAGAGACCTCCCAGCAGGATGCCCGATATCACCGCGTCTAGGTAGGATAGCATGGGTTCGATCACCCCGCGTGAGGAGTGAATGAGATCGAATCAGAGGCCGAAATAGGCCCTCTTGACCGCTCCCTCGGTAAAAGATCCTGGATCGCCCTGAAGCGTGATTCTGCCTTCGTGCAAGATATAGGCGTAATCGGCAACCTTGAGACTTCGTTTCACATCCTGCTCGACAATGACCCCGGTCATACCTTTTCGGTTGATTTCCTTGATGGCTTTGTAAAGGTCCTTAATGACAATGGGACTCAATCCCAGAGAAATCTCGTCGAAGATGATGAAACTCGGTTGGGACATGAGAGCCCTTCCGATGGCAAGCATTTGCTGCTCTCCACCGCTCAGCTTTGTCCCCTTGTGCTGGAGTCTTGCCCTCAACGGCGGAAACAGGTAGAGGACACTCTCAAAGTTCTCATTCCGCATCCTGCGCGCCCGTGGCGTATAGGAGCCGAGCAGGAGATTCTCGCGAACCGTCAGTGCGGAAAAGATTTTGCGCCCTTCCGGCACCAGCGCCACTCCCCGTGCGACGATGTCATGAGACTCCAGGCGGTCGATAGGTTTGTTCTCAAAGCGAATCGCTCCTGAAGCAGGCCGGCGGATCCCCATAATCGTCTTGAGGAGGGTGGACTTGCCGGCGCTGTTGGCGCCGAGGAGGGAGACGATCTGCTCCCTTCTAACCTCGAAAACGATATCAGACAACGCCTGAAACTCCCCATAAAAGACGTTCAAATGATCGACTTCCAGCATGGGCATTATGCTTCCTCGGCGCCAAGGTAGATCTTCTGGACGTCCTCTGATTCGAAGGCTTCTTCAGGCTTTCCGTCGAACATTTTTCGCCCGAAATTCATGACCAGCAGCCGGTCTGGACCTCTCTGCATCGCCATGACGATATGCTCGACCCATAAGACCGCCACACCCTTATCCCGCACCGAATGGATGATCCCCAAGAGCGCCTCGACTTCTCCCTCGGACAAGCCGCCGGCGACCTCATCGATCAACAGCAGAGTCGGGTCCGTCGAAAGGGCCTTGGCCAGTTCCAATCGTTTGCGGTCCAGAAGAGGCAGGGAGGATGCAGCCGTATACCGCTTGGAAATCAGGCCTGTTTTGATCAGGGTCTCCTCGCTTTTCTCTTTGGCGCGCCTGTAGGTCAACCCGGCCCCATAGATCGCGCCCACCAGGAGGTTCTCGATCACCGTCATGGCCAGAAACGGCCTTGGGATCTGGTACGTTCGCGCCATGCCGCGGCGGCATTTCCGGAAAGTCGGGCAGTGGGTGATGTCCTCTCCGTTGAATAGGACCTCACCCCTGTCAGGCCGGATTTCGCCGGTGATCAGGTTGAACAGGGTGGTCTTCCCTGCGCCGTTCGGGCCGATGATGCCTAGAATCTGCTGAGGCGCCACATCAAAAGTGAGGTCATGGACGGCCACCAGGTTCCCGAATGACTTACTGAGTGTCTTGACGGTGAGGATGCCCGGCATAGTCCCTTCTCATGGGGTTCTCTTCAGAACGGACGCAAAGATCCTACTCCTCTTCCCACATATGTCCCCCGGTGATCGTCGCCGAGGGGCATACGCGGATCCGGTGATCCCTACTTGGGAATCGGGAAATTCATTTTAGCCGTGGTGGGGATGCTGGGATTTTCTTTGTTATACGTGATCTGGAGGTCCCAGGGCCATTTCTCTCCCTTGACCCATTGTCCGCCCACCAGCGGCGTCTTCGCGAAGTTCTTGTCATTGAATTTGATCGGCCCCACGATGGTGCTCAGGTTGGTAGCCGCCAAGGCCTCTCTGATCTTCTTCTTGTCCAGAGAGCCGGCCCTGGTCAAGGCATCTGCCGCAATCTCATACGCGGCGTAGTCAAAGCCCATAGGCTGGGTCCACTGTCTCTTGTTTTCCGCGACCCAGGCATCGGCCAGGTCTTTAGAAGAATATCCAGCCAGGGAAGACTTGAAGGGATGTAGAGGAGTCCACCAGATTTCCGAAGTCAGACCGTTGGCAAGGTTCCCACCCATAGCCTCTACCGCAGCCGGGAACAGGATGGCTTTTCCGATCGTGGCGATCTTGGGGAAAAAACCCCTCTGCCGGCACTGGGTCCAGCATGTAGCCCAGTCGGGGGGAACCGGAACCCCGGTCAGGATCTCCACCTTTTCCTTTTGCCAGGTGCTGATGAACGCGCTGAAATCCTGCATGCCGTAAGGAAATCTCCCCACATCCACCACCGTGTAGCCCATCTCCTTCAGCTTCTTGGAGAACTCCGCAGCCCAGACAGTGCCGTCCGGGTCGTTC
Source organism: Deltaproteobacteria bacterium (assembly GCA_016926135.1). The sequence goes on along the minus strand of JAFGPH010000006.1, from coordinate 13,824 downwards.
GGCCAGAACCCACCCACGACCTTGTTGGTCTGGCTGCTGAATGCATCCCACATTCCCGTAAACACACGGATGATATCGCCTAAGCTCCAGAAATAATGAAAGGTCCATTTGTAGGGACCCCCGGTAAGCCAGGGCTCAATGGGCGCGACAGAGGAGATGCAGGGCACTTCATACCTCTCGCAGATCGCTCCCACAGGATTGACCGTATCCGGGGTGTGCAGAACCACCATAAGATCCACCTGGTCCTGCAGGATCAGCTTGGAAGCGACCTGGGCGGCCTTCGTGGGATTGCTTTCGGTATCCATGGTCTTGATCTTGATGGGCAGCTTCTTCCCCAGTTCCTTGACGAGGATTCCGCCCTTCTTGTTGATCTCGTCAGCCGCCCGTTTGTCGATCCATGCGGAGGTCTCTCCGAAAGGGGCGATAGGACCTGTGGCCGGCGTAGGATGACCGATGAGAATATGGTCCCTTTTTGCGGCTCTGGTGACGGAGGGGAACAATCCCGCCCCGCCCAGGGCAATCCCGGCAGCCCCCAGCGTCTTGATAAAGCTTCTACGAGTAACATCCCATTGCCAAGTCTCATGCTTTCCCATAGATTGCCTCCCCCGGAAGTGCGGCGAAACCCTGTTTTGCCGACATTCAAAAGGTTGCTAGATACTCGGGGATCAATCCTCCCCGCGCCTCGCAGGCATGGTCTCTCACTTCTCTGCTATCCGGAAGCGAATGGAGCCAGGCAAGAAGAACGGCTTTCCCTGCCGCCTGCTCTAGAACATGCCGAGGATCATCCTCCTCTCCGAGCAGGCGAGATACCCTCACCTCCTGTCGGTACTCATAGAAATCCTTTCCCGCTTTCCGTCCCAGCCATCCCCCTGTCACCATTTTTCGGAGGAGAACCGGCGGCGCATACTTGGAATCCCTGGTCTCTTCATACAAGGATTCGGCGATGGAAAGCTCCGTGTCCAGACCGATTCGATGATTCCGTATTTCACTCCCCCTCTGCCGTCCTCGATAGCGCGCTCGCCCGAGCATCCTTCTTCGTCCATACCGCCGGGGCCACCACACTGCCTTCGGGCCATCGGGAACAATTCACCTTCTCCATTCTGGAATCGGCCTCCAGACACCAGTTGCAGGCGGTGCAGCCGACAATATCCCTGGCCCGGCCCTCCCTTGCCTTGAGAGGCCAGTCCGGATCGCAAAGCAAGGCCCTGCAGAGACCGATCATGTCGGCTTTTCCTTGGGCAAGGATTTCTTCGGCCTGCTGAGGAGTTCGAATCTTTCCGGCGGTGACGACAGGGACTTCATGGCTGCCCTCGCGCAGCGCCTTTCGAACTCCTTCCGCGAGATAGACATGGGTGGCATCGGGAAACCACCACTCGGGGCTCATCCGATGGCCGCTGTATCCGGACATGGGATCCGGCGGCGTCTCAGGCTTCGGGGGCTTCGCGTCTTCAAATCGGCTGCCTGCAGAAACGCTGATGTAGTCCGCACCGACCTCAGCCAGCTTTCTTGCGACCTTCGTGCTCTGCAGCAAGGTGGTGCCTTTGATCGTGAAGTCTTCCCCGTTGATCCTGACGCCCAGAGGAAACCGGTCCCCCACCTCCTTTCGGACGGCCTGATACACCTCCAAAGGTAACCGCATGCGGTTGCTGAGGGAGCCTCCGTATTCATCCGTTCTCTCGTTGGACAGGGAGAGAAAGGATGAAAGCGTGTAGGCATGGGCCATATGGAGTTCGATGAAGTCGAAACCCGCAGCGATGGCCCGCCTGGCCCCCTGGACGTGCTGATCCACAATGACAGGCAAATCCTCCCTCTTGAAGTCGGTGACCCGTTGCCTCCATCCGCTCCTGGCGATCTTCAAGAAGTGCATGATTTGGATCCCGATTTTCGTCTCCGGGTTGGCTTGGCGAACAGATTGGACGAGGCTTTTCAGCTCTTCCACGAAACTGTCGTCACTGATGCGAAGATTAAAGGAGCTTCTCGAGGGAGAGACCACTGCGGCCTCGACCACGATCGAACCAAGCCCCCCTTGAGCCTCACGCCGGTATCGGTTCTTCAGATCCTCCGTCACATGGCCGTCTTCAGTCGCAAGACCGGATACCATTGAGGTCCGCGTGATCCTGTTCGGGAACTTGACCCCACGGACCATGATCGGTGAAAAGAGCTTCGGATAATCCATAGCCCATCCCTCCTTGTCGAGAATTCCCGCTCATCCTTCTTCAGGTCCGAGCGGCTCCCCTCCGCCCGGTACGGATTCGAGTTTGTTCCTGATGTCCTCTCTCAGCGCCTTCTTATCCGCCTTACCGGCGGCCGTGAGGGGAATCTGTTCCACGAATTCGATCCTCGCCGGGAGATGGGCCTTCGCAGCGTCCAATGCTTTCATATGGACAATTACATCATCGTAGCTCAACCGTGCTCCGTCCACGGGCTTGATAAAGGCACAGACCAGCTCCCCGAGGTCCGGGTCAGGCATGCCCACCACGGCGACATACTCTACTCCGGGGTGGGAAGAGATCATGTCCTCCACATCCCGGGCCGCAATGTTTTCCCCGCCGCGGATGATGATGTCCTTGATCCTCCCCGTGATCCGGATCACACCTTGCAGATCGATGACGGCAAGGTCTCCGGTTCGAAAGTATCCGTCCTTGGTGAAGGCGTCCTGGTTGGCCTGCGGGTTTTTCAGATAGCCCGTGAAGACCCCCGGTCCTTTTGCAGCCAGTTCGCCCTCCTTTCCGGGGGGATTCCTGTTTCCCTTTTCGTCCAGGGTGATCAGCTCGTCATAAGGACAACAGGCCCTGCCGATCGTGTTGCATCGGATCTCGATCGGGTCCTGGGGCCTGGACTGCGCCAGCGGCCCTTCCACCATGCCGAAGGCATTGATGTAGCGCCCACCGATTCTCTCCTCTACCTGACGCACCAGTTCGGGGGGGCTGTTCGCCGCACCCACATAAATTCTCTTTAAGGAGCTCATGTCATAGTGGTGCAGACGGTCGAAACTGACATAGCGGCTGATGAGCGTCGGCACGAGACCCGTGCAGGTCACCCTTTCCTCCTGGATTGTCCTGCAGAAATCATCGGGCCTCGACGAGTCCAAGAGCACCATGGTGGCTCCATGAAAGACGGAGGCCGTCACGGTCACCAGGAGGGCGAGATTGTGTCCGACCGTCGTTGCCACGAGACAGGTGTCCGTGACATTGAGATCCCACGCCTTCGATGTGTATTCGATATTGCAGAGGTAGTCGTTATGCGTTCTTGGGGCGCCTTTGGGAAGGCCGGTGGTCCCCCCGGAGGGAAGGATCTGGCAGACGTCGCGCGGGTCCGGACGGGCCTCCTCCAGCGCACTCCTGATCTCTCTCGGATCTGCCGTGCTCCCCAGAAGATCTTTGAACCGGAGCTCGCCGCTCGAGACGCCCTCACCCAGGAAGTACACCCGTTCAAGAGTTTGCCCTTGGGTCCGGACCTTCCTTGTCATGGACAGGAAGTCTGTTCCTCTGTATTGATCCGGCAGGATCCAGCCCTTCGGCTGGGTGAGGTTCGCGAGGTGGACAATCTCCCTGAGTGAATGATTCACGGTCAGGAGAACCATCACGACGCCGATCTTCTGCATGGCGAAATACGAAATGACGAACTCCGGGCAGTTGGGAAGCTGCAATAGCATGGTGTCACCGGCCCTGAGGCCGTGCTGGAGAAGGCCGTAGGCCGCATGGTCCACGAGCCTACGAAACTCCCGGTAGGTATAGCGTTTCCCTTCCCCGACCAGGGCCTCCTTCAGAGGATAGAGGTCGCAGCTCTTGTCAAGGATGTCGCCAAGGGTCATTCCGAGCCACCACCGCCGCTTTTCATAGATCTCCGCCGCGGTCGGGTCATATGGCGTGAACCCTTCATAGATCATGTTCAGCCTCTCCCTGGACGGCCAAGCGAACCAGACAGGCCAGGAAGTCGTAGACATCCTGTTGTCTTTGTCCGGCATGGAGATTCATTCTCCGTCTGAGCCGCTCATAGATCCCGTTCGTTTCCGAAGGGGTTCCGGACAGCAGTTTCCGGACCTCCAGGTTTTCCTCCCTCAAAGCTTCCTTCGTCATCTGGACCCACTCGGGAAGGGTTTTCTCCACCTTGGAAAGGGCGTACAGGTGATCGACCTTCTTCCCCTCCCGGATGGAATCGGTCGGGGTGAGATCAAAGGTATCCAGAAGGGTGATCCGTCGCAGGTTCTTCGGCTTCCTCATCACCTCGATCAGCTCAGGGTAGCCCGCCTCCTTATGGAGGGAGAGGCGCCCTACGTCCTCGGGCCGGCTGATTACGTAGTAGCGGTTCAGTTCCGTACAGCCGGCGTCCACTTCGATGACTTCCTTCCAGCCATCATCCCATTCAAGCAATAGGTATCGCTCTTTTTGGGGATCCGGACTCGGTCTGCCTGCAAAGGGCTGTCGCATGATTTCAATCTGAAGAGGCAAAGGAAGCGTTTCAAAAGAAACCGCACTCCGGGTCCCATCGTCATACTCGAGCACGATCTGAGTAGGCCTTGCTCTGCGCATAGGATCTCATTCCTTCTTTTTCCTGAGAATGGTTTTGAGTTCCGCAAAGGAGTGGATGACGACATCGGCTTTTGATTCACCGAGATCAATGAAGCCTTTGTACTGAATGGTCTTGAAGCCCCGGTCATGGGCGGGGTCGATGTCCGTCTCCGGCTTGTCCCCGACGATGACGGCTTCGTGAGTCCGAATGGACCGCTCCGCGAGCTCCTGGGCAAGCACGTCATAAAGCGTGCCGTCCTTTTTCGTGCGGCCTTTGTACCTCGGATCGACCGTTTCCTTGACTAGGTCGATCTTGCCTTGGGGAGTGACCAGTTCCCGGAAGTATTTGACCAGGCCTCTTCTCTTCAAAAACCGGGAGACGATGTCCGTCCCCACCGGTCCAAGGGTTTTCTTCATTTCCGAAACCACCTGGAGTTCTATGCCCTGGTCTTGAAGATATTCCAGCGCCTCTTCCAAACCCTCGCCCATGTCCAAGAGATCCTGTTCCAAGTCGCTGAAGAGCGCAATCGCCTCTGGGTCATCATCGAGAACAAAGCTGTGGATCTCGTCCCGGTGCCCTTCCTTGATCAGGCTGAAGCTGCCGTACTTCTCTTTCAGGATCCGATACTTCACGATCTTTTCCGGGATCAGCTCCGGTTTCCCAAGCTTCTTGTAAAGGTCCCCGAACATCCGGGGATTCCGGAGCCCGCCCGGTTCCATGATGCACTGGCCATAGTCAAAGCCACACCACTTGACTTCCATGGTTTCTGTCATCCGTGTCCTTCCATAGTTCGTAGATCGATGGGAACGCGTGAAGGGTTCATGGTCCATGGTTCCGAACACGGAACCATGGACCTCTTGAACCCTGACATCAGAACAGAGGGCAGTCGCTAGGATTTCGGGCGATACCCGGACCCGGCGACGCCCCTACTCCCCTGCCTGTCTTACGGCATGGGCGGCAGCTTGAACAGTTCCTCGAGATTCTTTCCGAGGATCCTGTCAATCTGGCTCTGGCTAAGACCTGCATCCCGGCCGAGATCCTTCACCGACTTGATTGCGCCCTCCGGGTCCCCGACGCGGTGGGCGTAGTCGGTTCCGATGCACATCCGCTCCGACCCGACCCACTCGAGGCAGCACTTCATGGCTGGGAGGTAAAAGGAGGTGGTGTCCGGATAAACCCTGTTCTTGTAAGTCACATCCGGGGATTCCTCGAGTTGAACACCCCACTCCTTTCCATACCCCTTGTACGAGTCCTGCAAACGGCGGACGAAATAGGGCACCATTCCACCGAGATGCCCATGGACGATTCGGAGCTTCGGGAATTTCGCCATGACCCCCTGAAAGATCAGGCTGACAATGGCCATGCTGGTGTCCAGGGTGTACCCCCAGAGCTGATAAGGGATTCTCATCTTGTCCATGACGTCTCTTGTGAGGGGTACGGCAGGATGCATCAGCATGGGGAGTTCATATTTGTTGGCGATTTCATAGATGCCGTGGAACTTCTCCAGATAAATGGGTTCAAAGTTGAAATTGGAGAAACATTGTATGCCCACACAGCCCATTTTTTGGCATCTCTCCAACTCCTTGCAGGCCTCATCCGGGACCTGATAGGGCAGGGAGGCCAGAAAGTAGAAACGCCCGGGGTATGTCTCTGTCGCCTTCTTGAGGGCGTCGTTACATTTTTTGGCCCAGTATATGCCTTTTTCCGGCTCGAGGCTCTCAGGACCCGGGATGGTCACGCTCAACAACTGGGTGTCCAGTCCGCCTTTATCCAGGTCCTTGATCCTTGCTTCCAGATCATAATGGCCGGCACGGTCGATATGGGCCACGCAGACGCCATCATACCACATGCGGTAGTGCGTCCCGCCGTCATGAATGCCGTGGGGGGAGACCTTTGTGCCTCGGGCTACCAGATAATCCAGATAGTCCTTCGGGTACCAGTGGTTGTGTACATCTACAGTTCTTTGTCCCATCTCTTTTTCTCCTTTCCATAACGAATGTCGTGACTGCCAAGGATGAACAGATCCGGGCCTTCGAAAGCCCAGGCGATTTCCTGGGGCGAACCGAACAGGCCCTCGATCCTCAAACCTACTTCTCCCAAGGTGCGGATCTCCGCGTTTGTTAGTGTTTCGGTGTCCATCATTTCGGAATCTACAGCCCTGTTAATGCTCCCAACCCCCCTCTTCTCGTCAAACACTGCAACGACCGTCTTCTTCACGATTCGTTTTTCTTTCAGCGCCAGTCCCGCCCTCCTGAGGGTATACAAGTCTTGCATGGACCTGCCGGAGACCACCGTGTTGCCGAGACCCCAGTTCGCTTCAATCCTGATCTCGTTTTTCGAGCCGTGCTCCAAGTTCCGTGTGAAGAGAATCCCGGACACCCTCGAATCGACCATCCTTTGGATAATGGGCACAACGTGTTCGCGGTCATGAGCCGCATTCCGGAAATAGCGATCCAGGGCTGCCTTGGAAGACCAGTGATACGACCAGCAGATCTTCATGTGTTGAAGAACAGACTTCTTCCCTCTGAGGAAACAGAACGGGTCGCTTGCCCCGCTCCCCAGCGTATACTGATGGTTCCCTGGCGCGAAAGAAACTCGCACGGCGAGGAAACAGCGGCCGCCCATGCTGAGCTCGCTCACCGCCCTGGAGACTTCTCCCTCCAGTGCTGGCGGAAAGCTCGACGAGGTGATAAGCTTCCTGATGTCGGATGTAGTCTTTTCCACGCTGCCGAGGTCGTCGTAGATCATGTGGCTCAGGAGTTCGTCAATTCTGGGCTGCAATCCGTTGTATTCCTTCAAGAAGGCATAGGCGCTACGAGGGATACAGCAACCTGACGGAACATTGAATCCTGCTCGGGCCAGCCACCCGAGATACGTTGCCTTGGTACCAGCATCATTTATGTCGTTTGCGCTGATTCTCTGGAGGAGTTTGACAAACCTTCCCACAATCAAATCCTCTCTGCTGCTTCAAACGAACCGACATGAGGTGTGTTTTGAGATTTATGGGAAGCAATATTGATGCCATGTTGCCGATGCCATCTATCATATTGATGTTCTGAGTCTTCCTAACGTCAGAGAACCAAGAGGCTGATATCATGATTTATTTCAATAACCAGTTGGTTTCGCATACGTTATTTGACCGCAGACCTGCCGCATCTTTGATGCATGCAGCACTTGAGCGCTGCCGCAGATGTACTTTTTCGGAAACGTTCTGCAGCCTGTCTGTAAACCGGTTGGCGCCTTGCGCGGGATCAGGGGAGTAGGAGCCGGCCGGATGAAGGGCATTCATGGAAGGGCTTTGTCCAAAAAACGGGGTGTACAGAAGCGGGATGGGAGGTGACCCCGAAGAGTGGACGTTTGATAGCGGCGTCAAAGGCTTATCGCTTCAGACCGTACCGATGGAGAAGTCGCTGAAAACTGCTCCTGTGCATGTCGATTTCCCGGGCGCACTTTGAGATGCACCAGTCGTTCTTCCTGAGCAGGGCGGTGAGATAGCCCTTTTCGAATTCCTCGATCAAGGCTTTCTTCGCCTTGCGGAAATCGGGCAATGGGTCGCAATCGTCCACGATGAGGTTTTTCGGCTCCATGTAGTTGGACTCACTGCGGGCCCGAATTTCATTCGGGAGATGCTCCACCGAGATCACGTTCCCTTTGCTGGTGATGACCATATGTTCGACGATGTTCTTTAGCTCGCGGATATTACCCGGCCAGTCATACTCGATCATGAGCGTGAGGGCCTGGTTGGAGACATTCTTGATGTTTCTACCTATTCTCTTGTTGTACAACTCCACGAAATACTGAATCAAAGGGAAAATATCCTCTCTTCTGTTCCTTAGAGGAGGAAGATACAAAGGCACCACGTTCAAGCGGTAAAAGAGGTCGTCTCGAAAACGCTCCTTTTCGACGAGCTTCTTCAGGTCACGGTTGGTGGCAGCGACAATCCGGACATCGGTTTCTATGTACTTCCCGCCCCCAATCCTACGGAAACTCTTGCTCTCTAGAACACGCAGTATCTTTGCCTGGAGGATCAACGGCAACTCGCCGATCTCGTCTAGAAACACCGTCCCTTCGTTGGCGATTTCGAAAAGCCCCTTCTTCAGCCCGACAGCGCCGGTAAACGAACCCCTCTCGTGGCCGAAAAGCTCGCTCTCCAGCAGATTTTCCGGAAGGGATGTGCAGTCGATTGTCACGCAGGGCTTCCTTGCCCTTCCGCTTTTCTTGTGGATCAAGGAGGCGACAAGTTCTTTCCCTGTCCCGGTTTCGCCGTAAATCATCACCGTAGCATCGGAATTTGCGACCTGCTCCGCGAATTGCAGCAGATCGAGCATCTTTTTGCTGCGGGTAATGAGCTCACCGTAATGGTGTCGATCGACCTGCTGTTCGAGAAGTCTGATGCGGTTCTCCAACCCCGCTACCCTCAGGGCCTTGTTGATGACGATCTTGATGTCTTCCACCTCGAAGGGCTTGCTCAGGTAGTCGGACGCTCCAAGCTTGATGGCTTCGACGGCGCTTCCGATGTCCCCGTAGGCGGTGATGATGATGACGACGGACGGCACGTCCAGTCTCTTGACTTCCTTCAGGACATCGAGACCGTTCATATCCGGGAGATTCAAATCGAGCAGGACGACGTCGACGTGCTTTTGAAGCAGGCGATGGATGCCCTCCTTGCCGTATTTCGCCGTCTCAACCGCAAAACCTTCCCTGGACAAGGAGTGTCCCAGGTATATCCTGATGTTCTCCTCATCGTCGATAATCAGAATGGTTTTCGCTTCAAGATCCATCTATCTCTGTTCCTTCTGCACCACGGGAAGATAGACCCGGACCGTGGTGCCCTTTTCCAAATGGCTCTCGATTTCCATGGTTCCGGAGTGGGCGGATATAATCTCACGGCAAATGGAGAGCCCGAGACCTGTTCCTCCTGGTTTTGAGCTCTGGAACGGCTTGAAGACATCCCCCAGATTTTCCCGGCCAATCCCGGCCCCCGTGTCCGCCAGGGAGATGCAGAGGTGCTTCTGCCGTTGATGCTCGTTCTGTTTCCGTTCGATCATGTTCGAGGAGATGACGATTTCTCCCTTTCCCGGCATGGCCTGGATCGCGTTGAGCAGGAGATTCAGCAGAACCCGGTGTATTCCGCTCTGGTCGATCTCGATGTCGCAGTCGTGCTCGCACAGTTCCTGGCGAATGACGATTTTCTGCCGATCCAGCTGCCCCGATAGATGAAACAGGACGTCTCGGATGATCTCTTCGATTTTTGACAGGTTTATCCTTTCCTTCTGGGAGGAGCTTTTCTTCGCCGTCAGAAAAGCGTGCACGATATCCTGGATCCGGTTCAAATCCTTCATGACGCTGTCCAGCACTCGAATGTTCTGTTTCTTTTTCAAGCTGCCGTAAAGCGTTGAAAGGCCCAGTTTCATCCCGGTCAACGGATTGTTGATTTCATGGGCGATGGTATAGGCCATGTCCGCAATGGAGGAGAGCCTTGCGGCTTTTACCGCCTCCCTCTCCAGCTCCTTTCGTTGGGTCAAATCATGGATGACCGACATCACATAGGTGATCTCCCTGCTCTTTCCGAAGATCGGGATGGAGATGCCTAAAAGATGCCGATACTTTCCAGATGGGGAGCAGTAGGTGAATTCGTGGTATCTGCTCTTCCGCCCTGTTTTCAGGGTTGTTTCAAGCCTTGAACAGATCACCGTCTTTTGTAGTTGTTCAAAGTCGGGCAGGAAGTCCATGGGTGTTTTGCCGATGACGTCCTCTTCATCGATCTCATAGATCTTCTTGAAGGACTCGTTGATGTAAACCACGTTGAGCTGCCGATCGTGCAGTACCACCGCCGCATCCAAGCTCAGCATGATCCCGGTCAAGACCTGATCGCCGATCTTTCCGAATTGCCTTAAAGGCCTTTTCTCATCGCGAGGCATTGGAGAACCTGTATCAAAGAGAGGGAAAACCTGAAAATGTCTAAAGGAGGTCCAGAAGATCGATTGCTCTTTCAATCAGGACATCCGCGCCGTACTTCTTCAACTCTCCGGCCGTTCGAAATCCCCACAGAGCCCCCACCGAAAACATACCGGCGGCTACTGCCGTCTTCATGTCGATCCCCGAGTCGCCGAGATAAAGAAACTCCGACGGCTTGACATCCATTTGCCGGGCTATGTTCAAGGCGGCTGTGCAGTCCGGCTTTTTCGGCACCGAAGGCAATGCGCCGACCACCATTGCGAAACGCCAGCTGGATAAAAGCGTGGATGTCATCAACTTGGTGAAGTGATGCGGTTTGTTGGAGAGAATCGCCAATTTAATGTCTTTAGAGGCCAGTCCATCCAGCAGGGCCGGAACCCCTTCATAGGGACGGGTGTGATCGGACCAGTGAAGGGAGTACTCCCGGTTGAAGAGGTCCACCAGCCGGCCCACCGTCGCCGGGTCCCTTTTCTCTTCAGGAAGAGCGTTAGCCGCCAGTTGCTCCCGCCCCTCCCCCACGAAATACCTGAAGGCGGCGATCTCATGCTGTGGGAATCCCAGCCGGCGCAAACCCTCATTCATCGCATTCCCCAGGTCCTTGATGGTGTCCAGCAAAGTCCCATCCAGGTCGAACAATACAGCCCTATGTTTCATATACCCTCAGCCGCTGCCTTCCTTGAAAGATTGCGGTTATGTTCTTTCATATCTCAAATGGAGGGCTTGTGCAACCCAAGTGCTCATTCGTAGTGGAGATCTTGGAGCGTGCGGGATCAGGGAGTCAAAGTCAATCGCAAGGCCAAACACTTGGGCCTCTGGGAGGTAAAACCCAGACCCCAACCCCGATCGTCAACACACCGCCTCTGTTCACCGAGCCCCATATCGATTATGCAGAGTCGCATTTCCCTCCTTCCGACAATGCCATCTATGTCGACCCGGTAAGCCCTGCGGATCTCGCAGTCTAGGTGGTGCTCACCCAGAAATAGGCTTTTGTTAAGCACTTGGGAATGATGATGTGATTTCCAGAAGACGCTCTACCTCACCGAAGATGGGGCATCCTCAGTCTTCCGGCTGTCGCGGACCCTTGCCTCCCATGCTGCTCCCGTCCAGCCAATCCCGTAATGCCCAGCATGCCGTGCCTATTTCTCTCTTGACACACAACGCCAGGTTGCCTATATCCCAGCACATCCGAAGCAAGTTCTTATCAACTCAGATTAACTTAAGAGTGCCAAGGAGGAGATCCACGAACAGCGTGCCAGGGCGATCCAGGAAGACGAAGCCAAGCACAAGGACGAGGAAAGGTCATGAAGGTGCTGCAGGAAAAGAAGGGTTTCATCTGCGACATGGACGGTGTCATTTACAGAGGGGATTTACTCCTTCCCGGAGCGGCGGAGTTCGTAGGGTGGTTGGAGAAAGAAAGCAAGGAGTTCCTGTTCCTCACTAACAACAGCCAGAGGTCCCGTGAGGAGTTAGCCCAAAAACTCAAGCGGATGGGCCTCGATGTGGATCCGATCCACTTCTACACGACGGCGCTCGCAACAGCCAGCTTCCTGGCTCACCAGCAGCCGGGCGGCTCCGCTTATGTGATCGGGGATGCGGGACTCACCAATGCGCTCTACCAGGCCGGGTTCTCGATGAATGACGTTGATCCCGACTTTGTGGTGGTGGGTGAAACCCAGTCCTATTCCTTTGAGAAAATCAGACAAGCCATAAAATTGGTCCTATCGGGGGCCAGGCTGGTCGGTACAAATCCTGATTTTAGCTGTCCTGGTGAAAGTGGTCCGGTTCCGGGATGCGGGGCCATGGTGGCACCGATCGAGCTGGCCACCGGTCGTAAAGCCTACTTTATGGGCAAGCCTAATCCCTTGATGATTCGCCATGCCATGCGGTGTCTGAACTGCGACCGAGCGGAGATCCTCTTTATCGGGGACCAGATGGAAACCGATATTATTGCCGGCATTCATTCGGAGGTGGATACGGTTTTGGTGCTAAGCGGTGCTACGACGGAGGAGGATCTGGTCAAATATGCCTACCGCCCTGCTCATGTCATCAGTGGCGTCGGCGACATCCTGCATGGTTGAAGCGTTTCACAAGTGTGTTTCTCGATCTCACCGTGATGGAAAATATCCTTCTGGCGATTCAATCCACCAAGCCTTACCGGTTCGGAATGTTTCGGCCCCAGAAGGGGCATCGGGACCTTGTCGAGAAGGCTCTATTCCATCTGAATAATTGGGGGTTGCGGGAAATCTGTTTCGCGTTGGTCCTGGATGAAGTGTTCCGGATAAGTACCCAGATAAAGACGCGCGATCGGTGTGCTTATCGCAACCGTCAGTCACGAGCCACTATCGATGCTCACCCTAGTCCCACATTTTTTTGTGGAAAGAAAACGCAGGGCCATCCGGGTGACCCTGCCATGCAATTCATTTCGTTGTCTTCAGATCAGGTCTCAGAGATGACCATACCCTCGGATTTGAGGCGTAAGCCCGAAGTCGCTTCCCACAGTTCCTTGGCTTCTCCCGCCGGTCGTTATAAGGTGCCGATATTGGAATTCTCTCCCTAGAAAGCCCTTCCTATGTCTTCAATGGCATCCACGACCATTCCCGTCCCTACCGCGATCATGAGGATATCCGAAGCCACACGCACAAAGCGGTGTCTTGACGGCACAGGCCCCAGTTGCACAAGAACCTCTGGCGGAAGATCGTAAAAAATCACCTCCCGAGGAAGGGGTCGGCCCATCCTCCATTTTTTTGCCTGACCGGGCGGCATGCAACCGTTCCCCTTCTTGGCGAGGCCAGGTGGGCAGCGACCGCTCCGAAACTTCTCACCATAGTAGTTGTGGATGGATATTCGGGTTTGTCCGCTGAAATATTGACTCGCTTTTACGCCATGCCCGCGCTCTTCGCCGGACTTCCCCCGGTCACGGCCCTTTCCTTCCTTTTGCTTACCGGCGCTTTCCTTACCACCGTGTTTTTCGGCCCCTTTACCACCTGCCCGGGAAGGCTTGTCCGCGAGTGCAGGGTTCGAGATGAATCCCCCAGAAAATACCAAAGTCAGAGCGATGCTCACCAGCAAAAAAAATCGTCGCATGATTTACTCCCGTTGATAGCGTTCCCCATATGTCCAGGTCACTCTAGGAGCATATCCTGGAATAAGAAATGGAATCCCTTCTTGTGTATAAGACGTTCCGAAGGTCCGTTGGGTTTACCTGTTCGGATGATTCTGCAGTTTCCAGTAACAGGCCTCGTGGCAAAATTGTGGCCGTTGCCTGGACCCTAGCCCGAGTTTACCGCCTTTTTGAGGCGCATGTTGAATTTTGGGCAGTGTGGTGCCAGACGTTTTATGGATAACCTACTGGTT
>JAFGPH010000497.1 GCA_016926135.1 Deltaproteobacteria bacterium | reverse complement strand
ATACCCCGAGACGTTCCCCTCCTGATTTCCGAAATCCAAGGGTGAGCCAGTGGACAGGCATGGCTTCACTCCTCCGGTTTCGTTCCTAGGATCGCCGAATCATCGCAATTCTTTACCGTGAAAATACACCCCGACCCTCTCCCCCCACTTGGGTGGAGAGGGGGTTTTCACCCTCGGGGGTGGCGAGAAGTAGTAACTTGGTCATGCGCGTTTAAGCTGCACTCGCCCCCAAGCCATAAGCAAGCCCGCCTTCGATTGACCCATGCCGACGCAACCCAGACGCCCACAACATGGTGAGATGAGCTTGCCCTTGACCCGCAAGCCGAAATCTCGTAAAGTCTGTGCCCGAAAAAAGGAGTTCTTATCACCCACCTTGTGTACCAGGCCACCGGTAGGGCGGGCATGGACCCGGAACAGAAACGCATCTTCCAGCAGATGACGCCTGAGCAGAAGCTCATGGCTGCACTCAGGCTGTATCACTCTGCGTGGGAACTGAAAGCCGCTTTCCTGCGGCAACAGCACCCACACCTGCGCGAAGAGGAAATTCAAGCCCAGACTCGCCTGGTGTTCTCCAATGCCTCCAGAGCCTAACTTCTATTTGATCTTTACCAGCCGCCTGAATACGCAGGGCATCCGCTACATGGTCACGGGCGCCGTGGCGGCCTTTGTCTATGGCGAACCCCGGCTCACCCATGACCTCGATCTGGTGCTGGAGTTGGGCCGAAATGAAGCGAGAAAGATATTGGATGCCTTTCCACTGGAGGAGTTCTACTGTCCACCTGAGGAGACCATCCGGACGGAAGCCGGGAGACCTTCTCGCGGGCATTTCAATATCATCCACCATGAAACAGGCTTCAGGGCCGATATCTATCTAAAGGGCAGGGATGAACTTCACGCTTGGGCCCTGGCGCATCGGCGCAGTGTAGGGTTCCAGGGATCTGAGATATGGTTGGCCCCTCCGGAATACGTGATCCTGCGAAAACTGGAGTACTTTCGGGAAGGGCAGTCTGAGAAACACCTGATCGACATCCGAGGAATGATTGAACTTTCCCCACACCTGATAGACTTCGATCTGCTCGGAAAGAAGATCGCTGGCTACGGTCTCCAGAAAGAATGGGAAAAGGTGAGAGGCTGACCCTGGCTGGGGATCCCGGAAACCAACAGGCTCTCCGAAAACCTCCGATCACTTGGCGATGACGGAAGGTATCCTGATTGTTCATTACAGCCAGAGCCCGAAAAAGGGAGTTCTTATAAGCTTACCCAGTATTTTCTGGGCATGTAAACGGTGGATCAGGTTTGGCATCCGGCCCTACTGGCCACAACTCCGGGATTTCCTTCACGCCGGGAGAGTGACCGGGCCGCAGGTCCATGATGCGAGGATCGTAGCGCTGTGCAGGCACCATGACGTGAGCGTGATCTGGACGGCCGACCGGGCAGCCGTTTTCCCGGGCTGAGCATCCGAAACCCATTGATCGGTTAATCCAGTCGCCATCCGAAAAGGCGGCTCTCCATATCAGGTCCAATCTCACCCTCGCCGGCGATTTAACGCGAGATCGAATCGGGAAGACAATATGGGACGAGACAGAAAAGGCCGATAGGCCTGCAAATGTGCAACATCTGATGGCCTTATGCCTGCATGAATGAAATCGAATCGAAGGTGCCCGTTTCCAGTCTCCTACCCATTTCTCATTTTTCCAACAGAAATTCAGGTTTTTACATGAACATCCCGCACCTTTTGGCTCATGGCATGGAAAATGCTTTATCCAGAAGACAACCTTTGTGGTTCAAACCCATCTCACAGACCTCCGCTCGAACCCCACCGCCGGAGGTCCTCACGAATTTCGATCAGGCGTATTTCTCTGTGCAGGAGGCAAGCGGGAATGAAGATTGCCGTCAATAGCAGACCGTGGGAAAGCGCAGGAGGTGCGAAGAAATCATAAACCCGAAACGATGGAGGTGGCACCATGAGTCATGAGTGTTTCAAAAAGAGGCTTGGTTCAACCGTCGTCTGTTCATTCATCCTGCTCGGGTTGGTTTTCGCCCATGTCCCAAAGGCCGTTTCAGCACCGAAGGAGATCACGTGGAATGTTGCCCTGTGGGGAGGAGAACGGGATTGGACCCGTCCCTTACATGGATGGGTTGCAGACATGGGAAAACGTACCGGTGGTCGTTGGAAGATCAACCTGCACTACGGTTCTGTGCTCGCACCATCCAAGGAGCATCTGGACGGCCTGAAAGGCGGCCTTTTCGAGGCGTGTCAGTTTTGTGCCTCGTATGCCCCCGGCAAAACCCCCCTTCAGACCGTCTTTGAGCTGCCCTTTATCCTTCCACAAGATCAGCAGAAAATGAGCGAGATGATGGCAGCCCTGTGGGAACATCCGGCACTGAAGAAGGAGCTTGCGAGATGGAATGCCGTGCCCCTCTTTCCTGCAGCGATCACCCAGTACGGACTCATGGGCAATAAACGCATTGCGAAGGTCGAGGACTTCAAGGGCGTCAGAATAAGGATATCCGGCGAAATGGCAAGGGTCATAACCTTTTTCGGTGCAGCCCCCACCATGATACCCGTATCGGATCTTTACGAAGCCATGGAACGGGGCACACTGGACATGGCCACTTTGCCCTGGGCCTTCTCATTTGGAGCCTTCAAGATCAACGAGGTCTCCCGATATGCCACCACCAATTTTGCCCCCGGGAGTCAGAGTTGTGCCTATGTCGCCAATAGGAAGGCGTGGGACGCGCTTCCTGAAGAGTTTAAGAAATATCACATGGAATGGTACGCTAAGGCCCCGAAGATATGGGGAGACGAATACAAGAAGGGGGATACCCATTGGATCCCGATCTACAAGAAGAATCTGGAATTCGTTGAGTTCCCTGATTCTGAGAGGGCCAAGTTGGTGGCCAAGGCAGAAGGCATCTGGGATGAGTGGGTCAAAAAAATGGAGGAAAAGGGGCTTCCCGGTAAAGACGTTCTGGCCTATTTCCTCGCAAAGCGAAAAGAGATTGCGGGGCATTAGCACCTTCTCCTGTGAGGGGCTGGCCGTGGTTTCGCTTCTCGGATGACGAGTCACAACACTGCGTTCACTTCCAATTACAGCGCAGCCCCTTACCACAGCCTCAGATCCATGGAGCGCGGCGGATATGGACATAGGCAAGAAGAGGTCGGAAGAACCGCTGTCTGGGACAGAGCGGTTTCGGGTCTTTCGTTATTTGGACAAAGCGAACAGTTACGTTGAAACGGTCCTCAACGTCATAGGTGTTGTCTTCATTCTCATCCTCATGCTTTTCACAGCATCGGAGATCATTGGGCGTTACCTCTTTGTCTATCCCATCCCGGGCTATGTGGAAGACGTTGAGTTGATCATGGCGGCCATCGTATTTCTGGGCATCGGGTATACCCAGAGGGTTGGCGCCCACATACGGATGGATATCGTGATTTCCATGATCAAGGGCCGCTTCTGCAACATAGCAGAGGCCATATCCCTGCTGCTCGCCCTCGTTGGATTTGCCATCATTTGCATGTCCTCGTTTGAGGCCACGCTGGACGCTTATCGGATGGGAGATGTGACGGAATACCTCTACACCCCGACCTGGCCTTCAAAGCTGTGTGTCCCGATCGGGAGCTTTTTCCTCTGTATACGCTTCATCATCCAGATCGTCAGCAATATAGCCCAGGCCGTCGTTGGACCCGACGTCCGAGAAGCGGGGTAGAATCGATATGGATCCCTTGATTGCCGGGTATATAGGGATAGGATTCATCACCGTGCTGATTATATTGGGCACGAGGATAGCATTCGCTACCGCCCTGGTGGGTATCATGGGCATTGCCCTCCTCAAGGGCTGGGACACGGCCTATCAGATGGCCGGATACCTACCCCACGGTATTGTTGCCCACTATTCCCTGAGCGTGATTCCCCTGTTTATCATCATGGGCTATTTCGGCTTCCATGCAGGTTTGACCGCTGAGGTCTTTCATACTGCACGGCAGTGGTTCGGTCACCTTCCCGGTGGTTTGGCCATAGCCACCACCTATGGGTGTGCCGGTTTCGCGGCCTGCACGGGCAGCAGTGTTGCATCAGCGGCCATCATGGGCAAAATGGCGATCCCGGAAATGCTGAAATATCGCTACCATCCCCGATTGGCCGCAGGAGCTGTTGCCGCGGGTGGCACGATAGCTACCCTCATACCCCCCAGCGTCCCACTCGTCATCTACGGCATCATCACCGAACAGTCCGTCGGGCTCCTTCTTATGGCCGGCGTTCTGCCGGGCATCGTATCGGCTATGATCTATGCCTTCATGATCCAGCTCCGGTGCAAGATCAATCCCAGCCTGGCACCGGCGCTGCCGGCGGCCTCGTGGAAGGCCAGGATTGTCTCCCTGAAAAGCACATGGGGGATCTTCGCGATCCTGATCATTATCCTCGGGGGCATCTACAGCGGTATCTTTACACCCACGGAAGCGGGTGGGGCCGGCGCAACCGCAACCCTTTTGATGACATTGATCTCCGGTAGATTCACCTGGGAAGGCTTCAAACGGTCTTTTCTGGAAACCGGCAGGGCTACGGTCATGATCTTTTCCATTATCGTGGGGGTGCTGATCTTTGTTCGTTTTCTCGCCATATCGGGGCTGCCTGCGGCCTTCAGCAAGGCCGTGGTGGCGTTGCCCGTGCCCCCCATCATCATATTGATGGGGATTCTGGGAATCTTTGTTTTTCTAGGCATGTTTTTGGATTTGATCGGGATGATGCTCCTGGCCCTCCCCATCGTTTTCCCGGTGGTCGTCGCCCTTGGCTATGATCCCATCTGGTTTGGAGTCATCGTTGTCAAAATGGGCGAAATCTGTCTGATAACACCTCCCGTGGGCCTCAATGTCTTCGTGGTGAACAGTGTGGCACCCGAGATTCCTAGCCAGGAGATCTTCCTGGGAATTATCCCCTTCCTCCTTATGGATTTTTTGACCCTCACCGCCTTGATTGCATTTCCACAAATATCGCTTTTCTTGCCGTCTCTTATGGCTCCGGGTTGATCCGTCAATTGCTCGGCACGGGTCTTACCCTCCCCAGGGCTTCGGAGGAAACCCGCATCCCTCAACGGGACAAGAGGAAACGCTATCGGGTTCCCCTTCAAGCGCCTGGACCACTCCTCCTGCAGTCGTACGGCATGAGTACCCTCAGCACACCCATTTCGTGCCTCCTTTCTGCGACCCGCAAATGCCGAGTGATTTTCAAACCGAAGCAGGAAAATCGGTACGAGCGGAAGAAACCTTTGGATCTGTTGCGCTTCGAGGGGGGACCGCCGGGCACTGGGGCGCGATGGGACTTCCAATATCATAGTTAACGATAACTCACATAATATCTTGCCCTTCCCGGCCCGTCAATCAACTTTGGCATGATGCGAGTTCTTCTCTATTGACACACAAGCGCGGATTCCCCTATACTCCGGCCCGTCTGAAGCAAGTTCTAGTCACCTATCCCTGCGTTCATCCGGCACGAGATCTTGAACCAGGACCCTCGACCATATTGCACATTCACGTTGTCATCACTTATGCAGTGTGGAGGTATTCACCTTCCAAACGGTTGACAGGCAGCTCCGAAAAACCTTTAGAGCCAGGAGGTGTTTTCATGAGAAGGCTAAAACGCGTTGGTTTGGCAGGAATGATTTGTTTGGGGTTCATGTTGTCGCTTGTCGCCCTGGATTCGGTCCATGCTCAAGGGAAGGCATTGCAGCTGAAGGCTGCGAACTTCTTCCCTCCTCCTTCCAGACAGTCCAAGATCATCGAAGATTTTGTCGCCGACCTGGAACGGAGAACCGGGGGAAAAGTGCAGGTCCGCTACTTTGCAGGCGGCTCCCTCTTGAAGTCAACCACCATGATCGACGGTATCGAGAAGGGGATCGCGGACATCGGAGTCTCCCACATCGAATACACTCCCGGCAGAATGCCGGTCATGGAGGCCGCGGAGCTGCCGCTCGCGTATCCCACAGGGTGGGTCGCCAACCAGATCATGAATGACTTCTACCTGAAATTCAAACCCAAGGAGATGGGCACGGTACACGCCATGTGGTGGCATGCCAATTCGCCCAGCACCTTGCATACGACCAAGGCCGTTCGCACCCTGGAGAATCTGAAGGGGCTGACCATCCGGGCCCCCGGCATTATCGGCGATGTGATCAAGGCCCTCGGAGGCACTCCGGTTCCCATGCCCTCCCCGGAGGTCTATGACGCGATGTCCAAGGGTGTGATTCAGGGTGCCTTCATGGGCACCGAGGCGCAGAAAAACTTCCGGCTGGCGGAGGTCAGCAAGTTCCTGACCAACTCGTGGATGGTGGGGCCTTCCTATCCCATGTTCGTTGTTGTCAACAAGAACACGTACAAGAAGTTCTCACCGGAGGTCCGGTCAATCTTCGATGCTCTGTGTGGGGAGTACCGGGACAGAGCTGCCCTGATGTGGAACGCCATCGATTT
>JAFGPH010000496.1 GCA_016926135.1 Deltaproteobacteria bacterium | reverse complement strand
TCCCATGGCGCTCACCGATGCAATAAACAGGAACTTGGTCCACAGGGTTTTCAAAATGTCGTCCGTGATTTCAACCGTGATGTCGGCTTCCCTCAGTGCAGCGCCGACCTTCTGCACCCTGGGGGTGATGCGCCGGTCGAATTCCCCCAGCACGATGCGCCGGAACTGACTGTACTGGCCGATCACACCGGGAGACTCCACCGCGGCGGAAAGCCACGTGGCTCCTCCGACGACGTGATCCATCCCCGCCACCGCACCGATACGCTCCGCCGCGTCCACGCCGTTCTGAAGGGGCAGGATCACCGTCTCCGGACCGAGCAGGGGGAGAAGGGAGCGCGCAGCCTCCTCGATGTGATAGGTCTTGGTGGCCACAATGACGAGTGCGACCCGGCCTGCCTCTGCGGGATGCTCCAGGGCCGTGACCGGCGAGAGCAGGAAATCACCGAACACGCTTTTGACCTGCAGACCTTTTTCCCGGATGGCCCACAGGTGGGTTCCCCGCGCAATGAAGAGGACCTCATGTCCGACACGGGCGAGCAAGGCCCCGTAGTACCCCCCGACTCCCCCGGCTCCGAGAATGGCAATCTTCATGGTGAATCGTCCCCGATAAACATTTGAATTATAGGATGAGAGAGGCGATAATGCAAGGTGAGACTCGGGTTCGACAGCCGCTCGGACTGAAATCGAGGTTCCTGCGTCGCGGGGAGACAAAGGGAAGTGGAACGGATAAAGTCCATGATGGATGATGGAATCGCCGAAGGGGTGTTCCCCGGCGGTGTGATCCTGGCGGCTCAAGGGGGGCGCGCCCTCGCCCTTCTGGGCGTGGGAATGGCCGCCGTGACGCCGAAAACAGTTCCAATCAGAACAGACACGATTTTTGACCTGGCCTCCCTCACCAAGGTTTGCGCGACCGCCCTGGCTGTGATGAAGCTGGTGGACGTACGCACCGTCGGACTCGATCAGTCCCTGTCGGACCTGCTCCCCTCAGCCCCTCTGGCGGACAAGGGGGCCTTGACGCCCCGGATGCTTCTCAGCCACTCGGCTGGCCTGCCTGACTGGCGGCCGTTCTTTCTCAGGCTCACGGGGGTCGCTCCGGAGCATCGCAAAGCGGTGCTGAGGGAGTGGATCGTGCGGGAACCCTTTGCGTATACACCGGGAACAGGCTGCCTTTACAGCGACCTGGGTTTCATGCTCCTGCAGTGGGTGATCGAAGAGAAGACACACGTCACCTTGAACCATTATGTGGAAAAGACCTTTTACAGGCCTCTGGGCCTGAAACGGACCCTGTTCATGCCCGGCGGGGATGTGGAAAAGCCACCCCGAGCCGCCTGTGAGAGAAAAAGGAGGATGGGACCCTCGGAGTTCGCAGCCACCGAGGACTGCCCCTGGAGGAAGAGGGTTCTGCAGGGTGAGGTGCACGACGAGAACTCCTTTGCCTTGGGCGGGTGTTCAGGCCATGCAGGGCTTTTCAGCACGGCGGAGGAGGTTTTCGGGATCGCCAACATGCTCCGAGAACATTACAGGGACGAAAGGCAAGATTTCTTCAGGCCTGAAACGGTCAGGGAGTTCTGGCGGCGGCAGGACCTTGTAGCGGAAGGCGATTGGGCCCTGGGATGGGACACACGGGCAGAGGAAGGTTCCAGCGCAGGGCGGTATTTTTCGCGGAACAGTGTGGGACACACGGGATTCACGGGAACCAGCATCTGGATCGACCCGGCCAAGGATGTGACCGTTATCCTGCTTGCCAACAGGGTGCACCCGAGTCGGGAGAACCCGGAGCGGATAAAGGCGTTCAGGCCGAGGATCCACGACGCGATCATGGAAGAACTGGGGATGACAGGAAATTCGTGAGCCTTTGCGTGCAAAGCGTGGATGCGACAAAAAAGGCCGGTCCAGTGACCGGCCCATCGTAGACTACAGCACTATCACTTTTTTGGAGCGCACTCGTTGTATTGCTCGCCCCACCACTTCTGCTGGTTGGACTTCTGGGTGTTATGGGGGCCGCAATCCTCATAACCGCCCCAGCTGTACTTCATGTGGTCCCAGCTGTTGAACATGGTCGGATGTTTCCAGAATTCAGACCGCTCCGCAGCGGTCCCACAGCCCGCCAGGAACATCCCCAAAACCAACAAAACCAAAAGCTTCTTCATTCTCACTTCCTCCTTTCTCCTACTAAAAAAATAGATAACTCCCACCACTGCCCACACCGATCCGGTTTTCTCCCGCCCACTGCATGAAGCCCTCATCCGGATATGCGGATAGATTTTTCATTATATACATCGGGGAGTGCTTTGCAAGCAAAGAAAAAAGGCGTCAAATTTCTGTTGACAAGTTACCCAAAATAAACAATAAAAAATCACAGGCATCCCTCCAACGAATTTGCACAGGGTTCACTGGGGATGCCTTATTTGCTTGGGAGATGTCCGGCTCGATATGATGGAACTGAAGCTGCAATTGGACGGGCAACCGCCCGTACAGATGGACTCCGGCAGGATTTCCGGCCTGGAGGCATTGAAAAGACTGAATGTTGGGGATTTAGGCAGGGTCGTCGCCGTGAAGGTCAACGGAGAGTTGCGGGACCTCTCCGGCATCATCCAGTCGGATGCCCTTCTGGAGCCGGTCTACGTTCACTCCGAGGAGGGGTTGGAGATCCTGCGTCACAGCACCTCGCACGTCATGGCTTTGGCGGTAAAAGAACTTTTCCCGGGTGTGAAGGTCGCCATCGGTCCTGCCATTGAGAACGGCTTTTACTATGATTTCGAATACGAACGGCCTTTCCGGGACGAAGACCTGCCCCCCATCAGCGAGAAAATGAACGAAATCATCCGGGCCGATCTTCCTTTTGAGAGAAAAGAAGTGACCAGCCGTGAGGCCCTCGATTTTTTCCAGGCAGCGGGCGAGGACTACAAGGTCGAGTTGATCCGGGATCTCGGTGCGGAGCGGGTCTCCCTCTATGCCCAGGGAAATTTCACGGATCTCTGCCGGGGCCCTCACATTCCGACTACGGGTAAAATCCGCGCCTTTCATCTGACCAAAGTAGCGGGGGCATACTGGCGCGGGGATGAGAAGCGGGCCATGCTGAGCCGGATCTACGGTGTGGCCTTTGCAGACCCAAAGGCTCTGAAGGAACATCTCAGGAGGCTGGAAGAGGCCAGGAAAAGGGATCATATCCGGCTTGGAACCCAGCTGGGTCTTTTCAGCACGTATGAGGAAATCGGAGCCGGCATGGTGGTGTGGCACCCGAAAGGGGCCATGCTTCGGCACATCCTGGAGGAGTTCGAAATCCGTGAACACCTTCGGAGGGGCTATGAGCTCGTCAAGGGGCCGCAGATTCTGAAAACCGAATTATGGAAGAAATCCGGTCATTTCGAAAACTACCGCGAGAACATGTACTTCACCGAGATCGACAAGCAGTCCTACGGCATCAAGCCCATGAACTGCCTTTCCCACATGCTGATCTACGGGTCGGGTATCAAGAGCTACCGGGACCTCCCCAAGCGGTATTTCGAATTGGGGCTGGTTCACCGGCACGAGAGATCCGGGGTGTTGCACGGGCTGCTGCGGGTCCGGGAGTTCACCCAGGACGATGCGCACATCCTCTGCACACCGGAGCAGCTGGACGGAGAAATCAGAGGGGTTTTGCAGTTCGTGAAGGAGGTCATGGCCGTCTTCGGATTCGACTACCAACTGGAGATCAGCACCAGACCTCAGAAATCGATCGGCTCCGATGAGGACTGGGAGAGGGCCACCCAGGCCCTGATCCGCGCCATGGAGGAAAACGCACTTCCTTATCAGATCAACGAGGGGGACGGCGCCTTCTATGGTCCCAAAATCGACGTCAAGCTGAAAGACGCTTTGGAGAGATTGTGGCAGTGCGCCACCATCCAGTGCGATTTCACGCTTCCGGAACGGTTCAACCTGTCCTACATCGGGAAAGACGGGCAGAAGCACCGGCCCGTCATGATCCACAGGGTGGTTCTGGGGGCGCTGGAGCGCTTCATCGGCGTGCTCATCGAGCACTTTTCAGGCGCTTTCCCCACCTGGCTCTCCCCGGTGCAGGCGAGTGTGCTGACGGTCACGGATAGAAACATCCCCCAGGGTGAAAAGGTGTTGAACTCTTTGCTCGGGGCGGATATAAGAGCGGAAGCGGATTTCAGGAACGAGAAGCTCGGCCTCAAGGTGCGGGAGGCGCAGCTTCAGAAAATTCCCTACATGTTGGTGGTCGGGGACAAGGAGTCCGAGATGGGGGGGGTCACCCCCCGGCTCCGGGACGGCAAGAATCTGCCCTTTATGGGTGTGGAGGAGTTTGTCAGGCTGATCCACGAGGAATGCAGACAAAGGAGGTAGGCCCATAGTCAAGAAAAGCGATGATGTGAATGTGAATGAGGATATCCGTGCCAAGTCGGTCCGGCTGATTTCGGCCGACGGAGAGCAGCTCGGGGTCATGTCTTTGATAGACGCCCTCGGTGTTGCGAGAAAGGATGCCCTGGACTTAGTGGAAGTGGCCCCGAATGCGGATCCCCCCGTTTGTCGCATCATGGACTACGGGAAATTCAAGTACCAGGCCAGCAAAAAGGCACAGGAGAGCAAGAAGAAATCCAGGGCCGTTCAGGTGAAAGAGATCAGACTGCGGCCGCGTACGGAAGAGCACGACCTGGGTTTCAAGCTCAAGAACCTGAAAAAATTTTTGGAGAAAAAGGACAGGGTCAAGATTACCGTACTGTTCAGGGGCCGCGAGATGAGCTACATGGACAAAGGATTCGCGCTCCTCAAGAAGGTGGCCGAAGAGGTCGAGAGCGTGGGAACCGTGGAGCAGCCGCCCACGAAAGAGGGCTGGCGCGTCACCATGGTCATAGTTCCCAAGTAGTGCGGCGAAAGCGCTCGGTCTCAACCCCGCATTGCCGGTGCTTTCCGGGCAATGAGGCGCCACGGCAGAGGGGTTTGCGCCCCTGGGGCGCGGCACCGAATACGTCGGCAAGCAGGGTGACGGGTATCCCGTCTCCGGCTGAGCGCTGAGAGGCGGCAGCTGATCATCAGAATCCGGAGCAGCCTGTTTCTGGAAGGGACTCATCCGGCCTGAAATAGGTTGTTTTCATTCAAAGGGAGGTTTCGGCATGCCCAAAATCAAGACGAACCGGGGGGCTGCGAAAAGGTTCAAGACCACAGGCACAGGGAAGGTTGTCAGGAGCAAGGCCTTTGCGAGTCACATTTTGACCAAAAAGACCACGAAGAGGAAGAGAAAGCTGCGCAAATCCACCCTGACCGATTCAACCAACACCAGGAACGTGAAGAGGCTCGTGCCTTATCTGTAAGTCAGCGAGGTTTCAAGATGCCAAGAGTGAAGAGAGGCTTTAAGGCCAGACAGCGAAGAAACAAAATCCTGAAAGAGGCCAGGGGGGCCAGGGGGGGGCACAGTAAGCTTTTCAAGACCGCCTTCATCACCGTCACCCGGGCCAGGGTATTTGCCTACCGGGATCGGAAGGTCAGAAAGAGGGATTTCAGAAGTCTGTGGATCACGCGAATCAACGCTGCGGCGCGGGAATGCGGGATTTCTTACGGCAAGCTCATGTTCGGCCTCAAAGAGGCCGGAATCGTGCTGGACAGGAAGGTGCTTGCCGAAATGGCCGTGAATGATCCTGCGGCCTTCAGCCAGGTGGTTCAGAGAATCCGTTAACCCCTATTCGGACCGCGTTTCCGTTCTATCGGGACCCCGGATAGATGTTTCGATTCCGGGAGTCCGCCTACCCGATCAGGTCTTTCGTGAAAGTCATGGGCCTATGAAGGCGGAAATCCTACAACTGGAAGAAAAAGCGCTCCGTGAGCTGGAGTCCGTCCGGGAAAGTGCCGCGCTGGAGAAATTCAGGGTTGCCTATCTCGGGAAGAAGGGCCTGCTTACCTCCTGGATGAAGAGGCTGGGTGAACTTTCCGTCGAAGAGCGACCCCAGGCGGGAAAGCTCGCCAATCAGGTCAAAGAACGCCTCACCCGAAAATTTCAGGAGGTGCGGCAGAGGCTCGCGGAGGGAACGACCGCGGGGGCGCCGTCTCTGGACGTGACCCTGCCGGGCAGGCAGTTGCCGAGAGGCTCCCTCCATCCGATTACCCGGGTCCTGCGGGAGATCTGCCGGATCTTTGAGCGGATGGGCTTCCGGGTGGTGGAGGGGCCCGATGTGGAATTGGATTACTACAATTTTGAGGCCCTCAACATGCCGAAGGACCACCCGGCCAGAGACATGCAGGACACCTTCTATATCTCCGAGAATGTGCTGTTGAGGACCCACACCTCGCCCATGGAAGTCCGGGTGATGGAAAAGCAGAGGCCGCCGGTGAGCATTGTCGCGCCGGGAAAGGTCTACCGGAGGGATTCCGATGTCTCCCACACCCCCATGTTTCATCAGGTCGAAGGGTTGCTTGTGGACAAGGGAGTCACCATGGGAGACCTGAAGGGGACCCTGACGGTTTTTGCCCGTCAGATGTTCGGAAAAGACACGGCGATGCGATTCAGACCCAGTTTTTTCCCGTTTACCGAACCGAGTGCGGAAGTGGACATCCGATGCGTGATCTGTCGTGGAAAGGGGTGTCGTACCTGCTCCAATACGGGCTGGCTGGAAATTCTGGGTTCGGGGATGACGGATCCTGCCGTGTATGGGTTTGTGGATTACGATCCGGAAAAGGTCTCGGGTTTTGCATTCGGCATGGGCGTCGAGAGAATCGCCATGCTCAAGTACGGCATCGATGACATCCAGCTTTTCTTCAGGAATGATGTGAGGTTCCTGAGACAATTCTAACAGACTGCTGAAAAAACACCATGCGCGTGAGTTTGAACTGGCTGAAAGACTTTGTGCCCATCCCCCTGTCGCCCCGGGAACTGGCCGAACGAATGACGATGTGCGGCCTGGAGGTGGAGTCCCTGGACCCCGTGGGGCATGGCCTCGGGGACATCGTGGCGGCCCAAATCGACTCGATTCGGCCGCATGCCAAGGCTGAGCGGCTTTTTGTGTGTGAAGTGGATATCGGGCGCGAGACCCTGCCCGTGGTGTGCGGCGCAACCAATCTCTCCAAGGGGGCAATGGTTCCCATGGCCCTTCCCGGAACCAGGCTCCCGGGCGGGATGACGGTGGAGGAGTCTACCATCCGGGGTGTTCGCTCGGTAGGAATGTTGCTGGCCGAAGACGAAATGGGGCTCACCGACGATCACACGGGCGTCATGATCTTGCACGCCGGTTTGAAACCCGGGGCGAAGGTCTCCTCGGCGCTTGGCCTGGAGGACTGGGCCCTGGAGGTCTCCCTGACACCCAACCGGCCCGACTGCGCCTCCGTGATGGGCATTGCGAGGGAGGTTGCCGCGATCACCGGTCAAGGCTTGAAAAGGCCTGCGATCCGGCTGAAGGAGGACGGACAGCCCGTCGAGGAACTGGCCGGGGTGACCCTGGAGGACCCCGTGGGCTGTCCCCGTTACGCAGCCGGCATGATCTGCGGGGTGGAGATCAAGCCCTCTCCCTTCTGGATGAGATACCGCCTCCATACGGCAGGACTCAGGGGCATCAACAACGTGGTGGATGTGACCAACTATGTGCTCCTGGAACTGGGGCAGCCCCTTCACGCCTTCGACCACGATCGGCTGAAGGAAAACCGGATTGTCGTGCGGCGAGCCCGCGACGGAGAAGCCTTCACCACCCTGGACGGGAAGACCCACACCCTGAACGCGGAGAACCTCATGATCTGCGACGGGGAGAGATCCGTGGCTATGGCCGGGATCATGGGCGGGCTCAATTCGGAGATCTTCGAAGGCAGCCGGAACGTGCTGATTGAGAGCGCATATTTCGATCCGGTGACCATTCGAAGGGGATCCAAGAGACTCGGGATTTCCACGGAGGCCTCCTACCGTTTTGAGAGGGGAATCGATATCGAGGGTGTTCCTTTTGCGCTCCGCCGGGCCCTGATGCTCATGCAGGAACTGGCGGGCGGTGGGGTGAAGAAGGGGATCATCGACCGCTATCCTGCCCCCTTCCGACCTGCCGTGATCGACCTGCGGGTGGAGAGGACCAATCGATTCCTGGGGACGAATCTGCCCGGTGATCGGATGCGGAAATACCTGGAGGCCCTGGAGATGGAGGTGCAGCCCGCGGACGGCGGTGTGCTTCGTGTCGTGGCGCCTTCTTTCCGGGTGGACATCACGCGGGAGATCGATCTTGTCGAAGAGGTGGCCAGGCTGGAGGGGTATGACCGGATTCCCGTGACCTCCGCTCCGGTGAAGCCCGACGAAGAAAAGGATCCGCCTGAGCTTGCGCTGGGAGACAGGGTGCGGGAAATCATGACAGGGTTCGGTTTCAGCGAGGTCATTTCCTACAGCTTCATCGCCCCGGAGTCCGTAGAGAAACTCGGGCCGCCGGAGGGAAGCGACCCGACGTCGTTTGTGCATCTGATGAATCCCCTGAGCGTGGAGCAATCCGTCATGAGGACCACGCTCGCACCCGGGCTCCTGAGCACGGTGCAGACCAACCACTCCTATGGGGAAAAGGACCTCAGACTTTTCGAGTGGGGGAAGGTGTTCATCGCTCGGGGTAGAGAGGAACTGCCTCTGGAAAGGCTCAGTGTTTGCGCGGTCATGACGGGGCTATCCGCACGCAAGGAATGGTATTCCGGGGAAAAGGAAGCCGATTTCTACGACATCAAAGGTGCGCTGGAGGGTCTTCTGAATGCCCTCGGAGTGCGGAAGATTGAATTCCGCAGGCCGGATGCAACGCCTCCCGGGTACCGCAGCGAGTGCTGCGCCGAGGTTTTCGTTTCCGGTGAAAGGATGGGGGCCGCAGGAGAGGCGTCCCCCGAGGCTATGAAAGGGTATGCGCTGGAGGGGGAGAAGGTTTTCCTCTTCGATCTGGACATGGAGAGGGTCCTGAAACACATCCCCGAGACGATCCGGTTCGAGGCCCTGGCCCGGTATCCTGCAGTCTTCAGGGATCTGTCGGTGGTGATTGCGGAGGAAGTGGAGAGTGTTCGCCTCCGGGACATCATCGAGCGGGAGGGCGGCGACCTGGTTGAGTCCGTGAGCCTCTATGACCTTTTCAAAGGGGGACGGCTGGGTGCGTCGGAAAAGGCGTTCGCCTTTCGCATCTGCTATCGATCCAGGGAAGGCACGCTGGACGGAAAAGAAGTGAACCGGATCCATGAGACGATCATCCGGAAGATTGTTCAGGAAACGGGCGGCAGGCTGAGAGAGCGTTGAGGATCTCATGCAGATCCCGGGTGACAAGAAGTTTTTCAGAATCGGGGAGGTCAGTCGGATCCTGGGGGTGGAGCCTTACGTCCTGAGGTACTGGGAGGGTGAATTTCCCCAGATCCGGCCCCTGCGGGCGGATTCAAACCAGAGAACCTACCAGCGGAAGGACCTGGAGATTCTTTTCGAGGTCAAAAGACTCCTGTACGAAGAGAGGATGACGATCGAAGGGGCCAAGCAGAGGCTGAAGCAGCCTGTCGAAGGGGCCTTTCCGCAGGACGACGAGTTCCTGTCGAAGGTGAAAAGGGAACTCGAGGAGGTCCTGGCGGTCCTCAAGGGGTAGCTTGCGCATGAGCCTTTCCGGACACAGGGCCTTGATCACGGGGGCGGGACAGGGAATCGGACGGGCCTGCGCCGAGGTTTTCGCTGCACGGGGTGCGGATCTCGTTCTGCTGGACCGAAACCGCGCAACGCTTCAGGAGGTGGTGGAGAAGCTCCTGGAGAACGGAAAGCGGGCTGTGGCCGTGACCGTCGATCTCACGGACCCTGCCGATCTCTGGCGAGGACTGGAGACGGTCCCTGAAACCGGCCTTGTGGACATTCTCGTCAACAATGCGGGATTCGACCGGCCCGGCACCACCGCGAGGATATCCGGCACGGATCTGGAGGCGGTTCTGCAGATTCACCTGGTGGCGCCTCTGTTCCTGGTTCAGCGGTTTCTTCCCGGCATGCGGGCCGCACGATGGGGGCGTATCATCAACGTGGGTTCCATCTATGGCCTGACCGGTGCAAAGGGGCAGCTTGCCTACTCCACGGCCAAGGCCGGTCTGATCGGGTTCACCAAGGCGGTGGCCAAGGAGGCGGGAGAGGATGGGGTCACCGTGAATGCGGTGCTTCCTGGGTTGACCCGGACCCCCACGATCGAGAACTTCATGGCGCAGAAATACAAGGAGCGGATCCTTGCCGGCACGCCCCTCAATCGCATGGCCGAGCCGGAGGAGATCGCCAGGGTGATCGCCTTTCTGGCCTCGGATGATGCCTCCTTTATCACGGCCGCGGCTATACCGGTCTCGGGTGGGTGGGGGATATGAAAACCGGCACAAGGCGCAAGGCGCAAGGTGCAGGGGATACGGGCAGGAGCCCGGCAGAACATTCCCCGGGAACCTGTTTTGTTGACACCCGCAGAACGTTTCTCTATAGTCTTGTACCTGATGCCTCGAAAGAAAAGGCGTGTCTCCGGTTTGATAGCATCGTAGGTCGCCACCAAACACATCTTTTGAAGGGAGGGGCTACTATGGGTAAGAAGAGACTCACATTTTACGCGGCACTTACGGCTTTCTCGGTTCTTTTCCTTGCATCCTTCTTCATGATTCCGACCGCTCCGGCAGAAGCCAGGAACATCAAGGTGGGCGTGATTGACGCATACACCGGGCCTGCGGCCGTCTTTGCCAAAGATGCCTTGAACGGCTTCAAACTCGCCGTGGATGAGATCAACAAGAAAGGCATTTTGGGGGGCAAGATCGAATATACGACGAGGGACACCAAGTTCAAGGTGGACATCGGCCTCAACGTGGCCAAGGAACTGGTGATGAATGAGAAGGTTGACGTCCTCGTGGGAACCATCAACAGCGGTGTCGCCCTTGCGGTTTCCGATGCGGTGTCCAAGAAGGAAAAGGTTCCCCTGATCGTCTGGATTTCCAAGAGCGAGCACATTACGGGCAAGAACGGGCACCGGTATGTCTTTTCAGCCGCGGACAACACGGCCCAGGCGGGGAAGGTGGGCGGGGTCGCACTGTCCAAGAAGCCCTATGTCAAATACTGGTTCGCAGGGGATGATTATGCCTATGGGCACGACCTTGCCACATCCATATGGCAAAACCTGAAGGCACGGAAGCCCGACGTCCAGAAGATGAATGAGTCCTGGTGGAAGCTTGGTGAACCCGATCTGGTGCCTTACCTGACTTCCATCATGGCTGCGAAGCCCGATGCAGTGATCTTCTGCACCGGCGGTCAGAGCATGGCCAACGCCCTGAAGGCGGTCAAGACAACCGGCATGATCGGGAAAACCGCGGTCTACATCCACACGGCGACCGATCACGCAGTGCTGAAGCCCCTGGGTGCGGATGCCCCCGAAGGGGTCCTGGGGACCATGCACTACCACTTCTACCATCCGGACACCCCGGAGAATAAGGTTTTTGTGCAGGCATTTGAAAAGGCCTACAAGGAACCGCCGGGGTTTCCCGCATTCAATGCCTATGTGACCGGGTTGCTCATCGGAGAGGGCTTCAAGAAAGCAGGGGCCATCGACAGGGAGAAGTTTGTTGCCGCTCTGGAGGGCATGAAAATCTCCACGCCGATCGGGAAGCTGGAAATGCGCGCCTGTGATCACCAGATGGTCTATCCGATGTTTCTCGGCACCACCAAGATGGCCCCTGGAAAGGGATACGCGATCTCTTCGGGCATTGTGAAGGTGTCCGGCGAAGAGATCCTCCCTTCCTGCGAGGAGATCAAGAAGGCACGCGGAAAATAGATTGACCTCTTGCCGCCTGAGCCTTGCGCGACCGAAGGTTCAGGCGGACTTCTGAAGGGGCGCGCACATGGGCAGTGGTCAGACTTTCACGTTTGCCGCTCTGGGCAGCCAGTTCTTTGTCGGCCTGAGTCGGGCCATGATCCTGTTCATTGTTTCCGCGGGGTTGAGCTTCGTGCTGGGGGTGCTGCGGGTCCCCAACGTGGCGCATGGATCCCTTTACATGATCGGCGCCTTTGCAGCCTTCACCATTACCAAGCTCTTCTCGGGGCCGGCCGGATTCTGGATTGCCCTCATTCTTTCGCCCCTTGTGGTAGCTCTCGTGAGTTTCGTGGCGGAGCGGGCCCTTTTCTGCCACCTGTACCAGCGGGAGCACCTGATGCTCCTGCTCTTCACGTTCGCGCTCAGCCTGATTCTCGGCGATCTGGTCAAGATCCTGTGGGGCGCCGACTACCGGTCCATCATGGCGCCCGTATCGCTCCAGGGTTTTGCGAATGTGTTCGGCGTCTCTCTTCCCCGTTACAATTTGTTTCTTCTGATCATAGGACCGCTGGTTGCGGTCGGTTTGTGGTTATTTACCAATAAGACAAAGCTGGGAAAGATCGCCCGGGCGGCTGCCGTGGATCGAGAAATGGTCGGTGCGGTGGGGATCAATGTGAGCTGGGTTTTCGCCTTTGCCTTTGTGTTCGGGTGTTTCTTTGCCGGGTTGGGGGGCGCCCTGGTGGCCCCGACAGGCACCATCGCGCTGGGCATGGACCACCACCTGATCATCGAGGCCTTCCTCATCGTGACCATTGGCGGGCTGGGGAACATGTGGGGCGCCCTGGTGGGTTCCCTCATTTTTGGTCTCACCCAGTCCTTTGGCGTACTTTTCTGGCCTCAGTTTGCCATCGTCTTTCCCTACACCGCGGTGGTGATCGTCCTGCTGCTGTGGCCGAGGGGAATTCTCAAATCCGCCTGGTAAGGAGAGGGCCCGAATTGAACAGTCGTCCGGTCTCCAAGCCCATGTGGCTCTGCGCTGTCCTTCTGGTCATCCTGCTCCTGGCGCCTCCGGTTCTCCCGCGATTCTATACCTACATCCTCGCGGTGATCTTCGTGACTGCGCTGCTGGCCGTGAGCCTCAACATGCTGGTGGGGCATGGAGGGCTCTTCCAGTTTCACCACTGTGTGTTTTACGGAGTAGGGGCATACGTCTTTGCGCTCACCGTGACAAGAGGCGGCTGGCCCATGTGGCTTTGCTTCGTCGTGGCGCCCCTGGCTGCGGCGTTCACGGGGCTTCTGATCGGCTGGTTCTGCGTGCGCCTGACGAGCCTCTATTTTGGGATGCTCCAGATATCGCTCGGCTCGCTGATCTGGGCCATCGCTTTCCGCTGGTATTCCCTGACCCGGGGGGATGACGGTATCCACGGCATCCCCGTGCCGGGATTTGCGTCCTCCACCTCCGGAGCATACTACTTCATCCTCGTGCTCACGGCGGTGTGCCTGTGGGTCATGTACCTGATTCACAGGTCTCCCTTTGGAATCACCCTGCAGGCCAGCCGGGACAATCCGGCCCGCTGCTCGACAGTGGGAATCAACGTTCAAAGGCATCAACTCGCGGCCATCGTCATTTCCAGCTTCTTCGCGGGGATGGCCGGTGTGCTGTTTGTCGTGCTGGAGCGGTCGGTGTTCCCTGATCTCCTCTTCTGGGTTCTCTCTCTGGAGATTTTCATCATGTGCCTCCTGGGAGGGTGGTTCACCTTTGCCGGCCCCGTTCTTGGGGCGGCAATCACGGTGGCATTGCGTACCTTCGTGGGGAAGTACACCGAATACTGGACCTTGATCCTCGGGGTGCTTCTGATCCTCCTGATCTTCTTCCTGCCGGAGGGGGTGATGGGTTTTTTCGAAAGCCGATTCAAGTCGGAAAAGCGGATAGAGCCGGAGAAATCCTAGATGTTGCGGGTGGAGTCGGTCTACAAGTCTTTTGACGGGTTCATGGCGGTCAACGCCGCGAAACTCACGGTGGAGAAGGGTGAGATCGTTGCGGTGATCGGTCCAAACGGCGCCGGGAAGACCACGCTTTTCAGGCTCATCACGGGCCAGCACAGGCCGGATCGGGGGAAGATTCTGTTCAAGGGGGAAGACATCACCGGGTTGCCTCCTCACCAGATCTGCCGAAAAGGAATCGGTCTTTCCTTTCAGGTGGTGAACATTTTCCACCGGATGACGGTTTTTCAGAACGTGCAGGTCGCCGTGCTTTCGGAGCAGAGGAGGACATACAGGCTCTTTTCTGCCGCCCGCAGTCAGGTCGTGGAGGAGACCGAGAAGATCCTGCGCAATGTCGGGCTGCTGGAGAAGGCGGGGAGGGTGAGCGGCTTCCTGTCTCACGGGGATCAGAAGGCGCTCGAGATCGCCATTGCCCTGGGGAGTTCTCCCGAACTCCTGATCCTGGACGAGCCCACGGCAGGCATGGCTGCGGAGGAGACCTTCGCCATCATTGAGTTGATCCACCGTTTGACCGCGGACCTGGGGCTCACCATACTCTTCTGTGAGCATGATATGGAGCTGGTTTTTTCCATCGCACACCGAATCATGGTGATGCATCAGGGACGGTCCCTCATCGAGGCAAGCCCTCCGGAGGTCAGAAACAACAGGGAAGTGCAAGAAGCCTATCTGGGAGAGTCCTGATCATGCTGCAGGTGACGGGCATCCATACCTATTACGGGTTGAGCCACATCCTCTTCGATGTGTCGCTGGAGGTGTCCAAGGGGGAAATGGCCTGCCTGCTCGGGAGAAACGGGGCTGGGAAAAGCACCACCATGAAAAGCATCATGGGAATCACCCCCCCCAGGCAGGGGAAGGTGGTTTTCAAGGGGGAAGACATCACGGGGATGGAGCCCTACGTTCTGGTCAGGCGCGGGATCGGCTATGTTCCGGACGACCGCAGGGTCTTTGCGGCTCTCTCGGTGGGGGAAAACCTCGAGATATCGGAGCGCAGGGACGGCGCTTTGGTGATGTGGGACAAGAAGGCCGTGTACGATTTCTTCCCGGCCCTGAGACACATCGATTCCCGCAGGGCAGGGTTCCTGAGCGGCGGAGAGCAGCAGATGTTGACCATTGCCCGCGCCCTGATGACCAATCCGGAATTCCTTCTGCTGGACGAACCTACCGAAGGGCTTGCCCCGCTGATTGTAAAGGTCCTGGAGGAACGGATTCAGGCATTGAAGGAGAGGGGGCTGACCGTGCTGCTGGCCGAGCAGAACCAGAAGGTGGCGCTCCGGTTGAGCGACCAGGGATACCTGATCGACAATGGTGTGATCCGTTACCACGGATCCATCGAAGAGCTCAAGGCCCATGAGGAGTTGAGAAAGAAGTACCTGCTTGTTTAGAATCTTTGAGCGTACCGTCTCTGCAAGTTGCGGGGAAGCTAAGTTACGAGTGACGAGACGCTTCGCTGACGAGATACGAGTAAAGACGTTGACTCGTAACGCGTCACTTGTCACTCGTCACTTTGGTTGCGGCCGATGGCCTGCATTGGGAGGTGGGTTGCGGGATTTCCCGGTCGTCTTCCACCAGCTGAACAGTCTGGTTCCCGCTGCCGCACGCTCGAAACGGGGCGGATGCGCGGGAAAGCAACGGCGTTTGGATTCGGGTGTCGGACAGCGCGGGGAAATACATGGAGAAGGTTGTCCCCTCGCCGACCCGGCTCGAGCAGTGGAGCAACCCTCCGTGGTTTTTCACGATCGCGTACACCATGGATAAACCAAGGCCGGTTCCCTTGCCGCCTTTCTTGGTGGTGAAAAAGGGATCGTAGATGCGTTTCATGTGCTCTGGCGGGATCCCGCACCCGAGGTCCGAAACGGAGAGACACACGTAGTCTCCGGGTCGGGCGGTGGGATCCAACAGGGGATGGTTCGACTCCAGGCGCACACGATCCGTCTTGAACGCGAGTGTGCCCCCTTGTGCCATTGCGTCCATGGCGTTGAGGCCGAGATGCATCAGTACCTTCTCAATCTGGCCCTCGTCCGCGAGGATTTCCCGAATCTCCTGTTCGAGCCTCAGTTCGATCTCGATCATTCCGGGAATCGTTCTTCTGAGGAATCTTGCCGTATCCCGCACCCTCCGGTTCAGATCGAGAGGCGCGAAGGCAGGCAGTTTTTTTCTCCCCAAGGTCAGAAACTGTTCCGTTAGCTCCCGTCCCCTTTCGATGATCTTCTCGATCTGAAGAAAGACCTCCAGGTTCTGAACGTCTTCGGTCCTGCGATACATGCCAAGTTGGGTGAGGCCGAGAATGGACTGAAGGATATTGTTGAAGTCGTGTGCCATGCCCGCTGCCAGATTCGCGAGGGATTCCATCTTCTGCGCCTGAATGAGTTGCCCTTCAAGGTCTTCCTGCTGAAGCAGGTTGCGTCTTTGATCGAGGACTTCCTGCTGCAGTTGGCGGATCCTCTTTCGTGTGTCATCGTATGCCGGGTCTTTCATGGGGAACCCTTGTCTGTAAAAGTTTTCGAACGGGTCGGGTTCTCGGGCTTCGGAGCAAACCCCATACCCTCGCCGGCAGAAATTACAGGGCCGGAATTATTTCTTTGTGCAAATCATGTGCCATTGATTGTCCCTCCCGGGGAATGGGAGAAAAACCCTCGCCTGCAGGCGAAGAATGATCAGAAAGGGGTCATGGGCGGGGATAGGCGTTCACACGGAAGGGGTCGGCGATCAGTCCTGTTTCTTGGCTTTCATGTCACCGATCTTGGCCGACAGGGTATTCCTGTGGATTCCCAGAATGTGGGCGGCCTTTTTCCTGCTGCGATCGACCGTTTCCAGGACTCCCGTGATATACTGGTGCTCGAAGTTGCTCACGGCTTCTTTGAGCGTCATGTCCTTGGTTTTTCGAGCAGCCGTGCTGAAACTGGGGATGTCGGCCGTGTGTATGATGGAATTCCTGGTGATGGTGAAAGATCTCTCTACCAGGTTCTGCAGTTCACGCACGTTGCCCGGCCAGTCGTACTCGGTCAGGACCTTGATGGCCCTTTTGGAGAATCTCTTGGGGGGCTTCCCGGTGTGCTTGGCACGCAGATCCAGAAAGTAGTCCAGGAGGATGGGAATATCGTTTCTGCGTTCCCGGAGGGGAGGCAGGTGGATTGGAAAAACATTCAATCGATAGAAGAGGTCTTCACGGAATTCGCCCCTGGACATCAGGGTAGCCAGATCCCTGTTGGACGCAGCGATAAAACGGGCGTCGATTTTGATCACCTTCGTGCTTCCCAATCTCTCGAACTCCTTTTCCTGAATCACTCTAAGGAGCTTTGCCTGCATGCTCACATCCAAGGTGTCGATGTCATCCAGGAAGACCGTCCCCTTGTTGGCGATCTCCAGTTTGCCCATGGTTGTGCGGACCGCCCCCGTGAAGGCTCCGCGATGGTGCCCGAAGACTTCGCTCTCCATAAGGCTCGCCGGGATAGCGGCACAATTGATGACGACAAACGGGTTCCCCCTCCTGGGGCTTACATTGTGAATGGCCCTGGCAACCAGTTCCTTGCCCGTTCCGCTTTCCCCCTGGATCAACACCGAACCGTCACTGTCGGCGATCGTCGAAGTGAGTTCGAAGATCCTTTTCATCTTCTCGTCCTCACCGATGATCTTCTCAAAAGGTTGTACCCTCTGCAATTCATCCCGCAGATAGGTGACCTCCTTGACAAGACTGCGTTTCTCCAAGGCCCTGTTGATGATATTGACTACTTCCTCCACCAAAAAGGGTTTGATGATGTACTCGTAGGCGCCCAGTTTGATGGCTTTCACCGCCGACTGGATCTCCCGAACCGCCGTGACCATGATAATCTCCGGCCCCGGGTCGATGGCCTTCAGTTTTTCCAACAGGCTGAGACCATCGATGTCCGGTAGAAGAATATCCAGCAGGATGAGG
>JAFGPH010000495.1 GCA_016926135.1 Deltaproteobacteria bacterium | reverse complement strand
TTTTCCTTGACCAGGTCGGCGAATTTCTGGGCCCCCATGCCCCAGTAAAACTTGGGGCCCACGTTGAGCTGCATCTTGTATTCCTTCTTAAACTCGAAGGCGCTTGCCGCGCTGGCAAGAAGGAGTCCCAGGGTAAGAATCATGACTGCAATGAGAGCACACCGCAAGAAGCCTTGTGACCTTTTCATCGTGCCTTCCTCCTTTGATGGTTTGAGATGTTCGACCTGGATGGGGAGTGTTTGATCCTGTTCACCTCCTTTCTTGTCAGGAGTCGGTTGTCCATTCGTTGGTTTTTCCGGGTCCACAACGCCTCCGGGCGGTCTCCCGGGACCTTTCCTAGCCCTTCTTATCGATCACAATGACCAGGCATTCACTCTCCCTTCCTCCCACGTTCTGCCCCCTGTGGGGTACGGAGGGGTCGAAGTGCGCCGCATCGCCGGTCTGGAGGCGGAGCTTCTCCTTGCCGTACACGAGATCCATGGGACCCTTCAGGACGAAGACGAATTCCTCTCCGGGGTGATCGAAGAGAATATTGGGTTCCTTCTCGATGACGGGATATCGAACGACAAAGGGCTCGATCACATGGGGGGTGCGCAGGCTGGTGAGGGAGTAATAGGTGAATCCGATCTTGCTGCCCTTTCGGATCACCTGCTTTCGCTTGTTTCTTCGGGTCACGGCGCAGCGACTGCCCTCGACAGCTTCTTCCTCAAAAAAGGTGCTTATGGGGATTCCCAGGCCCTGGGAGATTCTGGAAAGGGTGGCAATGGGGGGGGAAACGCGGTTGTTCTCGATCCTGGAGAGAAGCCCCTTGGAGAGGCCTGTTTGCTCCGCCAACTGGGCCAGGGTAAGGCCCCGGGTGGTCCTTACCTGCCGGATTCTGTCTGCAATCTTTTTTTCCAGCATGTATAATGCCTTTAAATTTGTTGCATGGTATGAAACCATGGTATCTCTGTCAAGAGGTTTTTGTGCAATGGAAGAGAGAAGACAGTAGACAGAATAGAGAATGGAGGAGATAGAATGGGAGATAGAGGAGAGAGGGGAGGATGAGGCGACTCAAGGAGAACTGGTTTCTGCTGAGCCTTCTGGCCGTTTGCGCCCTGACGCTCGGAGATCCCGGCGGGGCCGTGGCCGGGGCCGGGAAGTGGCTCAAGGTCCATTACGGACCGAATGCGGTGATCTGCCTCATCTTCCTTTTTTCCGGCATGGTTCTCCGAAGGCAAGAAATCCGGTCGGGTATCGGCGATGTGAAGGGAACGACGGTCACGCTGGTCGTCATTTTCGTCGCAGGTCCTGCCGCGGCATTGCTGCTGAACCTACTGCCCCTCGATCCCGGTTTGACAATTGGCCTGATCCTGGTGGGCGTCATGCCCACCACCCTGACGAGCGGCGTGGTGATGACCGGTGCCGCGGGTGGGAACATTGCCCATGCCCTCCTGATCACCATTCTTGCGAACGGCCTGAGTGTTTTCACCGTGCCCCTGTCCCTGGCGTTCTTGTTGGGCCTCGGAGAGGGTATCGGCGCCGTTCCCATCGACAGGGCCGGAATGACGCTCCAGATCGGCCTGCTGGTGCTGATGCCCCTTTTCCTCGGGATGGCCCTGAGGCCCGGGCGCGAAGCCTCTCAGGCACTGCTTGGGAGGGCGGTTCCCATAGTCAACCAGTGCTTGGTCCTGGCGATCCTGTGGATGGCCTTTTCAGAG
This sequence comes from Deltaproteobacteria bacterium, assembly GCA_016926135.1. The sequence goes on along the minus strand of JAFGPH010000495.1, from coordinate 2,288 downwards.
GCAAAGTCCACGGTGCTCGGAGGGGGTCTGGACATGGTTTCCGTGCTGACACTTTCCTTTCTTTACCATGCGCTGCTCCTCCTCGTCGCGTTCGGGTCTGCGAGGGTGTTTTCTCTGGGAGCGGGCCGTCGGGAGAGCGTCATCTTCATGGGTGGGCAGAAAACCCTGCCCCTTTCCGTCCTGATCCAGGTGACCCTGTTTCCGTCATACGGACTGGCCCTGGCCTTCTGCGTGGTGCACCACCTGATCCATCTCATGATGGACGGGTATCTGGTGGGTCTGCTTCGGAGGAAGGGTGGAGTGATGGAGTAAGAGATCGGAGAGGATTACTCCGTCGCCTCGGGTCTGAATTTTTTCACCACCTCCGTGACGGCATCCGGTCCCCCCACATTTCCGGGAAAGACCACGTACGGCATGCCCGGATACCGGCTCTCATCGCCCGTGCGCCCGTTCGTCCGGGTCTTTTCATGGTGTTCTCATCCCTTCAATTCCACTCTTGGTCAGTCTGGGGTTGGGGTATCATGAGAGACATGAGGGCGGCAATGTGGCGGTTGAAACCGTCGGGTTCACGATGCTCCAATTTTTCTATCTGTGGTCGCACCTGCTTCATGACCTCTTCGTCGTGGACGATCTCAACGGGGTAGTTCATAGAGGATGACCGCCTGATAAGGGAATAGGCCTTCTGCTGTTCCGGGGCGAGGGAGAGGAATTTGTCCAGTTCGGCAAGCATGTCCGGCCTGTTTTCGTCCAGGTACCCGTCCACCCCCATGAGGAGGTTGGGGCTGTAGTCGCCGCAGGAAAAATAGCTGTGGATCTCGTCCAGGCAGGAGACGAGAAGCCGGATCTCGGCGACGATCTCCTGGTCGGTCATGGGCTGGAAGGTGCCTTCATCGACCATTTTTGTCATCGGTGACCGAGGGGGAAGGGCAAAGGTACGGACCCTGATGAAATCCGGTCTGACCCGGTTGATGAGACGCGCCGTCTCACGGGCGTGCTCTTCACTGAGAGCGCGACCGGCGACGCCCGGCATGATGTATTCGGAAAGGGAGATGCCGGCCTCCATGACTTTTTTCCCCCCTTCGACGATGTCTTCCGGCGTGATTCCCTTTCGGATCATTTTGAGGACCTTTTCGGAGCCGCTTTCCAAACCAGTATGGATTCGGCTGAGCCCCGCCTCCTTGAGCTGGATGAACTCTTCCACGCTTTTGTGCCTGAGCGTCGTGGCCCTCGCGTAAGTGGTGATCCTCTCCACGGCGGGAAACCGGGCCTTGATGTGGTGGAGGATTTCGACAACCACGTCGGTCTTCAGGATGAGACTGTCGGCGTCCTGGAGGAAGGCCGATCGTATCAAGGGGACGTGGCTCCCGTATCCCCGCGCCATGGCATCAATGTCCGCCTTGACTTCCTCCACGGTGCGTTTCGAGAATCTTACGCCCTTGTAAGCAGGGCAGAAGACACACTTGTTCCACGGACAGTTCCTGGTCACCCTGACGAGGAGGCTTTGTGCCTCGCTCGGCGGCCTGATGACTCCCTGTTCAACCATAAAATGATCTCCGATCGAAGTCTGACGGTCTCGCAAGAAGTCAAATCTCACACAGAGGCCACAAAGAACACAGAGATAACATTTTGAAATAATGGCATATTACTTCGTGTACTTCGTGTTAGACACTTGTATTCTTACGAAATCGTCAAGTTTCTCTCCATCAGCTTCTGCAGAGCCCGTACATCACAATCACTATGGTCTTTCTGAAGTTCGCATATGCCACTTCCGGGCACCTGAATCAAGGGATATCTTCATACGTGGCTGTCCCGAATCATCCCGGTTCCGGCCAGGTAGTAAGACCGGAAATGCAACGGCAGAATGCCCCTGTTGTAAGAACCCAGGACAGCGCAGAAGTCCAAGCAGCAGTTGCAGATGGCGATCTCAGGTTCGCGGACGTCTTCCTTCTCATGGAACACCCGATGGACGGCGCCCTTCTCCTCCAGTTTCTTGATTAAACCCAGAGCCTCGTCCTTGGAGACATAGCGGCCGATCCCGAAGTCCACTGTCTGTTTCGTGAAACGGCCGATGACCAGGCAGGATTCCGAGGGAAAGCCCGGCCCACATCGAGCAGTTTTTACTTGACCACCTGTGCCTTCTTCACCTAAAATAACTGAACTTTTATTAATAAATAGTAAATTAGTTAACAATTATAAAATTTAACTAAACAACCCTCGTCTGTAAGACGAGGGGTTTAAGTGGGGTCGATTTGAAATCGACTGTCGTCGGTGACGGGTTCACCCTCTTG
>JAFGPH010000494.1 GCA_016926135.1 Deltaproteobacteria bacterium | reverse complement strand
GTCCGGTATGCGGCAGGATCGGCCAGTGCCCGCGGGGGGAACCCGCACACGTAGAGAAGAAGGAGAACCCACCCCTGGATAAACCTCATTCCGTGACCCCTTTGCATCCTGAATCCCCCCCGTTGCTTTGCCCTTGTGAAGGCCTTGCGCTCCCTGTGCCGGATGCACCAGATTCTTTTCAGTATAGGGACCAACGTTACCTTTTTGTTAGGGAACGATGAGATTTCCGCTAACGATCCCCCGCCCGCCGATCCGGGGACGGCGATGGTCCCGGAGGGATAACCAAATCTAACCAAAAGCTCAAGCTCTCTTCACGGACCGCTAACAAACAGGGTTTTGAATCGGACTAGCCCGAGATCGCGTGAGGCACAGCGAATGATTATGGGAAAGAAGAAGATCCTTGCCGTTGACGATGAAGAGGACATCCTCGAATTGATTGTTCTGGCTTTCACCAAGGAGAACTTCGAGGTGCTCACCGCCGACACCGGAGAGAAGGCCCTCGCCATGGTGCGCACCTCCCCGCCGGACGTCATTCTCCTGGACCTGATGCTGCCCGGCATCGACGGGTTGGAGGTGGCCAGGCAGTTGAAGGCGGACACTTCCTCCCGGCGAATCCCCATCGTCATGGTGACCGCCAAGGGGTCGGAGGCGGATGTGGTGACCGGCCTCGAACTCGGGGCGGACGAGTATGTTACAAAGCCGTTCAGCCCCAAGGTCCTTGTCACGCGGGTAAAGGCCGTGCTCCGAAGGGCCTCCACCATTCAACCGCAAGAACTGGTGATGCAATTTCGGGATCTGGTGATTCGTCCGGAAAGGCGCGAGGTGCTTCTTAAAGGCCGGCCCGTTCAGCTCACGCTGACCGAGTTCAACATCCTTCGCTTTCTTGCCGAGCGGCCCGGATGGGTCTTCTCCAGGGGCCAGATCGTGGCAGGCATCCACGGCAACTCTTACCCTGTCACCGAACGCTCGGTGGACGTGCAGGTGGTGAGTCTTCGCAGGAAGCTCGGGAAGTCGGATGCGTACGTCGAAACCGTACGCGGGGTGGGCTATCGCTTCAAGGACGGGTCCTAAGGGGCCATATCGCAAATGCGGTTGCGTACTTGGCGCAGTCTGTATCGCCGTGATTATTCAACTCTGTGCTCTCGGTGTGGTGAACTGTCTTCCAGGCCACGCCCAGGGCAGAAGAGCGGAGTCACATGCTTAACTCGACGAACGGCAAAGGCCGGAATCGATCGGCATCCAGTCTGTTACCGGGGATTCCCCACAGGATATCATCGGCCTCGGTGTTGTGCTCAAGCCACGACACGATGCGATCGTGCAGATGTGGGGGGATCTGGGAGTCCAGCAGACGGAACTCCCGCTTTTCGGCCTGGCGGTCGTAGATCATCCTGACACCGGTCTGAACGCTTTCGGGCAGGTCCAGCGCCTTTCCGATGGTCAATTCAAATATGCACAAGGCCATCTCCACCTGTCTTCGCTTCTCCATCTTCCGTTCTCTCCTTGCTCTTTTTTCCGGAGTTTAGAGCAGGAGGGTTTGAATAGAATTGGAACCCGGTTAGGATCTCGTGAGAAGCGCTGGGCTCAACCTTCCCTATGGAACGTGCCTCTGCCGCAGCCAACGGCAAGCAACCCTGAAAGCAGGAAGAGCAGGCTTGAAGGAAGGGGCACAGGAATCAGATCCGGCATCTGCACGACATCCAGGCTGAAGGTGGCAGCCGACTCGTAATCGAAAGAGCCGACGGCGGTCCCGGTGGTGTTGATCCCTGACCCGGCAAGGATTCGGAACGGCTCGCCCAGGGTAAGGAGAAAGGCCGACAACAGACCGTCCTCCTTCCACTCGAAGAGGGCGTGGCCCATGCTGTCGTAGATGCTGAACGCATAGGAGGGAGAACTCGGGTAGAGCTTTCCTGCATCATGGACCGTCAGGGTCGGCGTCACCTGCACCTGCCCCGTTCCTCCCTGCGGCATCAACCAATACTCCGCAAGACTGGAGGATGTTGTAGATATGAATCCCGGGCCGACAAGATTTCCTTTGGTAAAGCCATCCAGGAAGACATCCACACGGGAGTGTCTTGTGCCGTCCTGGTCGACCAGGAAATCGTTTGAGATGGTGTAGGAGGAACCCCGGCCATTACTGACCCACGATCCGCTCGAAGGTGGAAGGGCTACGTCATCAGGATAGCGGACTTCGGCATGCGGGCCATCGTAAGAATAAATTGGTTTTGTCTGCCCCGGCACCACAAAAACCCCAACGCTATTGTTGTACACAGGGTTCGAGTAAGGCACAAACGTATATGCCGCTGCATCTTGCATCCACAATAGAAAACACAGCAATGTGCAACCTGCCAGAAGGGCTGCACTCATCGCAATTCGTCTCTCACCCATACCCTGTTCCCCCGTCTTCTAAGGGATAGCATTGATCCCGTGTTGTTCAAAAATGATTAGCACTTGAATAAATATCGGTGAGAGATGCGCCCCGGAGAGCCTTCCCTATCTCTTGGCCTTCCCCTTCTTCTCCAGGGTGCCTTCCTCGATCTTCGACTTGTACTCGTCGATGAGGTTCTCCATTTC
>JAFGPH010000493.1 GCA_016926135.1 Deltaproteobacteria bacterium | reverse complement strand
TCGTCCATCTTCCACGCTTCCTACAACTTCAAACTCTCCAGCCAGAAGGTTCTTCAGCCCTGCGAGCACGATTTTGTGATCATCCGCCAGGAGAACACGCGTCCTTTTCATTCTCTCTCCCCCGTTACAGGCACCCTTACCGTGATCACGGTTCCTTTCTCCACCCGGGATTCAATGGAAAGCTCGCCCTGCATGAGCTTCACCCGTTCGCGCATACTGGAGAGTCCCAGACCCGGCTTGTTCTTGACCTCTCCTGCATCAAATCCAATGCCATCGTCCCGGACCGATAACAAGATGTCATGATCCACTCCTTTTAAAGAGACAGAGACGTGGTTGGCACAGGCATGCTTGGAAATGTTCCTGAGGCCCTCCTGGATAATTCGGTAGAGAGAAAGAGAAGTATCCTTCGGGATGACCGCAGAAACGTTCTCGTGGTGAAAGGCGATGTCCACGCCTTCCCTCCTCGAAAAGCCCGCGCACTCCGCCTCGATTGCCTGGACCAACCCCAGATCGTCCAGGATGGAGGGGTGGAGTTGGCGCGATAGGTTGTGGACATCCTGAGAAATGCCGACGACATCCCGCGTCACATCTCGAATCTTTTTCTCGACAGCTGCAGGAGCAAAGAGCACCTCCCGTTTAAGTCTCCCGACGTCCATCGCCAAAACCGCCAGGCGTTGTGCCAAGTCGTCATGGAGCTCACGAGCCAGACGGCTCCGCTCCTCCTCCTGAGCGAAAATCAGTCTTCCTGCAAGCCTACGGAGATCCGCTTCATTTTGACTCAGGATTCGCTCTCTCTCAATGGAGGCCTCAATCGCCTGCTTGCGCTGCAGCGTATTGGCGAATACCTCGGTGATGAGTTGAAAGCGCTGGAGCAATTCTTCAGGCCAGGCCCGCTCCGCGTGTGTCGAAACGAGAACGCAGGACCCCAGGATTTTTCCCCCGCTCGGCAAGGGGACGGAAAGGAGCGACTTCATTCCCTTGACCCGGCAAAGCCGGCGTTCATTTGTCGCTTCAGGAGGCAAGTCCTCTACCCGATTTATCACCACCATCTTTCCCTGAATCAATTGCTCCAGGTACCAGGGCGCTTGATCCTTTGACAGGGATTCAGGTCCTGGTTCGACGTCCGGTAAATGATACTCGAAAACGCGCACATACTGGGTTGCATCCTGTGAGAACAAGCCGATGGTGCACCGGTCCACATTGAAGAACCCGACAATCGAGCGGATCGCCTTATGGATTTCGCTATCGATGTGATCATGGGGAAGGTTCACGAAGCCAGCCGAAAGACTGGAGATCAAACTTTCGAACTCAAGACGTTCCTCCATCTGCCGTTTGACCTGCTTGCGTTCGGTGATGTCCCGCGCGGCGGCAAGAATCAGCTTTCCAGCCGGGGCGGCGGCCCATTCCAGCCAACGATACGTGCCGTCTTTGCAGCGGTAGCGGTTTTCGAAAAGAGAGATTTCCTGTTGGGACGCCAGGGCGGAGACAGCCTTGCGGGTTCTGTCCAAATCTTCTGGATGCACGAAATCGAGGAATCTCTGAGAGGTGAGTTCTTCTCGGGAATGGCCGAGGATTCTGTTCCAGGCCGGATTCAGGCGAAGGAAATAGCCGTCGGTGTTTGCTATGCACAATAGATCCAGAGTAACGTTGAAGAATTGATCCATTTCCTCCGTTTTGTGACGCAGGGCCTCCTCGGCCGATCTCCTGCGGCGCTTTTGCATCCACAAACCGGCGATCAGCACCGACTGGGCCACGATGAAAACGGAGGCACTTATGGCGTAATACATGAAGTCCCAAAGAGTGGTCTCCTTGTGGAGAAGGATGCTTCCCTCCGGCAAGGCGGACTCGCTCAACTTCCAGTGTTTGAGCTGCTGCCAATCGAACATGTTTAGCTGGGGTACCTCCAGCGCAAGGGGGGTGTCCTCGGCATATCGAGCTCCGCGAAGCATGTCCAGCATGGTTTCGCCGGCCTTCTTTCCAATGGATTCAAAACTGAGCACGGAGCCTCCTACGATGCCGTGGCCGATCAGGATGTCCAAAGACCCGAAAATCGGCGCCGTGGAGACGCGGGCGAGCTGTCGGCAGACCGCCAGCGTGGTCTGGTATTTCCCCGTCACGTCCCTGGCGAAGGTGGTGATGAAAACGATGCTGTCTGATGGAGCTGTGGATACCACAGCCAAGATGTCTTCCAAAGGCAGGTCGGTCAGATAATGAAATTCCAGTCTGCCCTCCCATGTTTTGAAATCCTGCCGCGCTACGTTTTCCAACCAGCGATCCAGAGGATGACTCCCGCCCACGAGGTAGACCCGCTCTGCCTTGGGTACCAGCTTCAGCGCGATTTCAATCGTTCGCTTAAAATCCGGGATCACTTGATGAACCACGATTCGACGCATGAGGTCCGGAACCTTAAAGCCTCGCGGGAGGTAGAGGGCCAACACGGGGGCATCGGAGAATACCCCCTGACCGTCATCAAGGAGAAACTCGAGGGCCTCAGGGTACAGGGTGATGATGAAGTCGATCTTGCGCTGGCCGTAACGCTGGCGCATCAACTCCACCAAAAGCCTCCGGTTTTCAGGGAGGGTATTGCGCCTCATGTCTAGATGCTCATAGAACTGGTTCCTGATCTCAATCCCACCGGATTGCAGAGCTGCCGACAGACCTTGGCTGGTTAATTGGAAAGCTGGAATGTTGGATTCAAAGGGATTCAGGATCAGGATGTTCTTTCCCTGCAGCGGGTTTTGTGTCTGAGTGTTGGCGGGGGCGGGAAGCCAGAACTGGGTGATCAGGGCCGTCAGCATGATGAGGAATACAACACAAGGAGTCTCCGCTTCAGTCCGCCGGTTGAGCATCTTCACCTCATTCGCAGTATGGATCGGCCCGCCTCCCCGATCGAGGGTTGAGGCAACGATTGCGAGGCATCGGGGGCCCGGACAGCCTCCCTGCCTACTGGGAGCCTGGGGTCACGGCATGTACCTGATCATTCAGTGGTAACATCCCAGAAATAGGCGTTTTGAGCGCCTATATCGCCCTTTTCGGCCCCGAGAAACGCATTATAGGTGCCTGGTTCCTCCTTGACCTGATAGCCGCCAACACCCTCTATGACCTCCCTGCCTCTGGCCCGAAAACCCAAGATCTCTTTCACCTTCTCCACAAAGGACCTGCTTCTAACGGCAATACTACCCGTCCATTCCTCCTTGCCCTGCTTCTCCCCATCTCCCAAGTATTTCTCCACTTATCCCTTGTGACTTCTCCTCAGCTCTTCATAGGAGCCGGCTCCCAGCAACCTCTGAACTCTTTCGTAGTCGATCAAAATGTTCTTCCTTCGGGGTTCCTGGATTTCGTTGTAACCGGAGAACGGCCACATGGCCGGGTGGCCGACCACTCCGGCACGCACCATGTTGGTATCGATGTAGACCATGCATCTCGCCAGATGATCCCCGCCTTCCACCGCAGTTGCATGATAACGGTCTTCCCAGTAGGCACCCTTGCGATCCTTTCGCTGATTGTATTCCTGCCCCGTTCGTCCAGCGACCAATTGCATTGAATTGGGGATCACGTCCCTTTCCCCGTGATCGACCACCAGCAGGTGAACGTGGTTGGATGTAAGCATGTAGTTCAGAATCGACAGATCGTAGCG
>JAFGPH010000492.1 GCA_016926135.1 Deltaproteobacteria bacterium | reverse complement strand
TTCACGAAGCCGACATTTTCCGTGCTCAAGGGATAATCGTTTTGCTGGAGACCATGGCACTCGTTGTAGAAGATGGCCAGGGCTTCCCTCAACTTATGAGACGCTCTCTTCAGACTGTCGGTGAGCAACCTCTCCATGATCTGGGACACCATGGCGTCGTTCAGTCGCTCATCAATCTGGGAACTCAGCTTGGTTCGGTAAACGTTCAGCTTCTGCCTGCCGGTTTCAATAGCCTTCTTGTAGGAGAGAAAGGACTCGACGATTTGCTGGGCATACTCCTGGGGAGATCTGTCTTTCCTCTGGGAGATCATGGCCGCCTTCGCCCTCCCCAGGAACCTCTCTGCCCTTTGCAGGGATTCCGTGCCCTCCAAGTAATCCCGATTGATGAACACATGGAATCCCAGGGACTCGGCTGCCTCCGGCCTTATCCGTAACAGCCCTTCCTCGCCCCTGTAGGAACCATCCGCAAGACTCTCCCCATAAAGCCTCTGATTGTGGGCCACAATGATCTCCTTCAGCAGAGGGTGGCCTGCATGGGCAAGGATAGGGGAAAAAAGCAACAGTGCCTGGATCAGGGACACCTGCAGGGCGAGCAACAGGCGTCTGCCGCGTTTCGTGTTTTGGTCCATCAGGGATAAGCTCCAAGCCGAGACCCGGCCGGGTCGTCGGTGCGCAGAAGAAATTGTCTTTCTCAAAGAGATTATAAAGAATAACCCAAATGAGATGAGAATTCAACCGACCTAAGGCTTTTCAACCAGACGCCCCTTCTTATGAGGGTGGACTTGCCGGCCCATGTTTTTCTGATTGACATCGTGACAGTCAAACTTAATTTACCAAAAGATTGACAAAACAATCAAAACGAATCAGGCAAGGGTCTGACGACGATATGAGGAGGAATTCACCATGCGATTCGACAAATTCACACTAAAGGCACAGGAAGTCATTCAGGGTGCCCAGCAGTTTGCGGACAGGCTGGGGCACCAGCAGATAGAACCGGAACATCTGGTGAGGGTGATCCTTACCCAGAAAGAGGGTGTCATACCGCCGCTTCTCGGAAAGATCGGGGTGAATCAAGGCCAACTGGTTCGCGACGTGGAAGCCCTCCTGGAGAAGCTGCCCAGGGTTTCGGGGGCCGGTGCAGGCCAGGTGTACATATCGCCCAGGGCAAAGGGGGTCCTGGATCGTTCCTTTGAAGAGGCCACCCAGATGAAGGACGAGTATGTGAGCCTCGAGCATATCCTTCTGGCCGTGCTGGAAGACAAGGAGGGTGAACTCAACCCTGTCCTGGCACGCGCAGGGATCAACAGGGATGCCATTCTGAGGGCACTGGTCGATATCCGGGGGGGACAGAGGATCACGGATCATAATCCGGAAGACAAGTACCAGGCCCTCGATCGTTTCGGCAGGGACCTCACCGCCATTGCGGCCAAAGGGGATTTGGACCCGGTGATCGGCAGGGACGAAGAGATTAGGAGGATCGTGCAGGTTCTCTCCAGGCGCACCAAGAACAACCCGGTTCTCATCGGGGAGCCGGGTGTGGGAAAGACGGCCATTGTGGAGGGTTTGGCTCAGAGAATCGTGCAAGGAGACGTCCCGGAAACCCTGAAGGAAAAGAGGGTCGTGGCTTTGGACATGGGAGCTCTCATCGCGGGGGCAAAGTATCGGGGGGAGTTCGAGGACAGGCTCAAGGCCGTGCTCAAGGAGGTCACCGACGCCCACGGCGGCATCATCCTCTTCATCGATGAGATGCACACCCTGGTGGGTGCGGGGGCCGCGGAGGGTGCGGTGGACGCTTCCAACATGCTGAAACCCGCCCTTGCCCGGGGGGAACTGCGGTGTGTGGGGGCGACGACCATCAAGGAATACCGGAAGCACATCGAGAAGGATGCCGCCCTGGAGAGGCGGTTTCAGCCCGTGATGGTGGAGGAGCCCAGCGTGGAAGACGCCATCTCCATCCTGAGGGGGCTGAAGGAGAAGTACGAGGTTCATCACGGCGTGCGCATCCAGGATTCCGCCCTGGTGGCGGCCGCCACCCTTTCCCATCGCTACATCACGGACCGATTCCTGCCCGACAAAGCCATCGACCTGATTGACGAGGCCACCTCCAGGCTCAGGATCGAAATCGACAGCATGCCCTCTGAGATCGATGATGTCCAGAGGAAGCTGACCCAGTTCGAGATCGAAAGAGAGGCCCTGAAAAAGGAGAAGGATCGTGCTTCCGGTGAAAGACTGGGAAAGATTGAGAAGGAGATCTCCGGGCTGAAATCCCAGGTCGAGGAGATGACGGCCCACTGGAGAAAGGAGAAAGAGGCGATCGCAAAAATACGCGAGATCAAGGGGAGACTCGAGGCAACCCGAAACGAGGCACAGATCGCCGAACGCCAGGGAGATCTCTCCCGGGCTGCGGAATTGAAGTACGGCACCCTGATCGATCTGGAGAAGGCTCTGGAGCAGGAGAACAGGGCGCTCGAGCAGCTCCAGTCGGGCCGCAAGATGCTCAAGGAAGAGGTGGACAGCGAGGACGTGGCCGAGGTCGTGGCCAAATGGACCGGCATACCGGTCTCCCGCCTCATGGAGGGAGAGAGAGAGAAGCTGCTGAGAATGGAAGACAGGCTGGAACGGCGCGTGGTGGGCCAGAAGAAGGCTATCATTGCCGTCTCCAATGCCGTCCGGCGGGCCCGTTCGGGTCTCCAGGATCCCAACCGACCGATCGGGTCCTTCATCTTCATGGGACCCACGGGGGTGGGAAAAACCGAACTGGCCAGGGCCCTGGCGGAATTCCTCTTCGATGACGAGCAGTACATGATCCGGATCGATATGTCCGAATACATGGAGAAACATTCCGTGGCGAGACTCATCGGTGCGCCCCCGGGGTATGTGGGATACGAAGAGGGGGGCTATCTCACAGAGGCGGTCAGGAGGCACCCCTATTCCGTGGTGCTCTTTGACGAGATCGAGAAGGCCCATCCCGACGTGTTCAATGCCCTGCTCCAGATCCTGGACGACGGTCGCATGACCGATGGTAAGGGGCGGACGGTGGATTTCAAGAACACGGTGCTCATTATGACCTCCAACGTGGGTAGCCATTGGATCCAGGAGTTGAAGGCCGGAGACGAAGCGGAGATGGAAAAGCGAGTGACCGAGGCCCTTCGAAACACCTTCCGACCCGAATTCCTGAACAGGATCGATGACGTCATTATCTTCAAGGCCCTCGGTCACGAGGAGATCAAGAGGATCGTGGCCATCCAGATGAGCCTCCTCGGAAAGCGGCTCGAAAGTGCCAAGATCCGTGTGGAACCCAGCGACCATGCCATGGATTTTCTCGGAAATGTGGGCTTCGATCCAGTTTATGGAGCGCGCCCGCTCAAGAGAACCATCCAGCATCTGATCCAGGATCCGCTTGCTGTGAAGATTCTGGAAGGGTCTGTGAGGGAAGGGGATCTCGTGAAGGTGGACGTAGAAAACGGGGAGGTGGTTTTCAGGTAACCGATTTGGGTGTTCGGCCCTCGGTCAGGTTTTCCGTGGTCCTGTGCTTCAGGCGGGTTGAGGGCCGAAAGGTCACGATCCTCCTGGAGTCCAGGACGATCTGTTCCCCGGTTCGGGGGTTCCTGCCTTTCCGGGCCCATTTGAACTTCACCTGAAACCTGCCAAAGCCGGAGATGAGCACATCGTCCCCCTTTTCAAGCGCCCTCTTGATGATCTCGAAAAGGGATCCCACGATCCCCGAGGCACGCCTTCTCGTCAGGGGCTGGTAGAGGAGTTCCGGAAAAAGGAATCGCTGCCGGCTCCGATTGCGTTTACGGAGGCGGACCTCCTCCAGTACCCGCCTGGCCAGATGATCCTTTGTCATGGTCATGGATAACCCTCTCCGGGAAAAACCCTTAGATCATCATTGGTTATTGGAAAACCATGGCACATCTGCTAGAATTTGTCAATGGTCAACTCAAGGTGGAGGGATTACGGTTTTGCCATGAGGCGATCTTTTCATCCAAGACTGATCAATGATCCCTTTTCAGATCCCGGTCTTTTCGTTTCCCTGCTGTTCCAGGGAAGGGCCCTTCTCTTTGACCTCGGTGAACTGCAAGGAATTTCCACAAGGGATGTCCTGAAGGTGACGCAGGTCTTCGTGAGCCATACCCACATCGATCATTTTATAGGGTTCGACCATCTTCTCAGGATCCGGCTGGGTCGGGAAAAGGCTGTCCACGTTTTCGGTCCTCCCGGCTTCTTCAAACACGTGGAGGGAAGGATGGCCGGGTACGTGTGGAACCTGGTGAAAGACTCCCCCAACGACTTCCTGCTGAAAACGACGGAGGTCCACGAGCAACGTGCGTTCACCAGGACCTATGCCTGCAGGGATGGCTTCAAGGCGCGGGGCGACACGGAGGAGGCTCTCTTTTCCGGGATTCTCCTGGAGGAGCCGTCCTTCCGGGTGGAAGCCACCTTCCTGGATCATCGGATTCCCTGCCTCGGATTCTCGCTCATGGAGTCGTTCTCCGTGAACATCGTGACGGAGGATCTGAAGGAGATGGGCCTCCCCGTGGGACCCTGGTTGACCAGGTTCAAGAAGACGCTTCACGAAGGAAGGGACCTGGGGAGCGTTTTCCGGGTCACCTGGGACGATGGCGGGAGGGTTGTGCGTGAGAGGTCGTTCGTGCTCGGCGAGCTGGCGGAGAGGATCGCGAGGATCCATCCGGGGCAGAAGATCGCCTATGTGACCGACATCATCGGCAGTACGGAGAACCGCCGGAGGGTGATCCGTCTTGCCGAAGGGGCGGATCATCTGTTTATCGAGGCAGGCTTTCTGGAGTGCGACAGGGACGTGGCCCGGGATAAGCACCATCTCACGGCCAGGGAGGCCGGTGAATGGGCCCGGATGGCAGGGGTGAAGGACTTTACCCTGTTTCACTTCTCCCCACGGTACAGGGGCCGGGAGGAGGAGTTCAGGCAGGAGGCAATGGCGGCCTTCCGGCAAGCCCGACAGACAAAAGACTGAACGGCCCTCGATGCTACAGAATACGTTGCGGTATTTGTGACTCGGGGCACAGCTAGGTTGCCAGGGCTTCAACCATGAGCCCATGGATGAAGGGATTGGATGCGATAATGCTCTTTTCGTAAGGGGAATAGGGCCTGCCCTCATAGGTGCTTAGCATGCCGCCCGCCTCCTTTACGATCAGCACACCCGCTGCGGTGTCCCATGGTTTGAGCCCTTCTTCCCAGAAACCATCCAGTCTACCAGCGGCCACATAGCAGAGGTCAAGGGCTGCCGATCCGGGCCTTCGCACCCCCTGTGCCCGGACTACGAATCTGCGGAAGTTCTCCAGCACCCTGTCCGGCTCTTGGTGGATGTCGTATGGAAACCCCGTGCCCAGGAGGGAATCCTGCAAGGTGCGGGTTTGGGATACGGAGATGGGGGTTCCGTTCAGGAAGGCGCCGCCCCCCATGATCGCATGGAAGCACTCTCTGCAGAGAGGATTGAAAACCACTCCCAGGGCGACTTCCTTTTCGATCTCGAGGGCTATGGAAACCGCAAAGAAGGGGAATTGGTGGGCGAAGTTGGTGGTGCCGTCCAGGGGATCCAGGATCCAGACCCTATCGGGCCGGTGCCTGTACTCGCCGGCTTCTTCGGTCAGAATGCTGTCCTGGGGGAAAAGGCGGGTGATGAAATCCAGGATGATCCTTTCGGAACGCACATCCGCCTCAGTGACCAGGTCGATATGGCCCTTCTTGGTGATGGCCGTATTTTTCCCCAGGAGATCGAGGAGCGCTTTTCCCGCTTCCTGGGCGGCTTGATGGGCGATCGCCATTTCCTTTTCCCACATGATGATGCCTTTCCGTTCGTCGATTTCCTGGTACCGTGCCCCCATAAATTCGTTAACAAACACCGGGCGCTTCAGGGGCCGTCGTGGGGTGGTCTCTCAGGGCCGCAACGCATCTATGGGTGACGACACTGCACCCGGACAGAGCTGTTGGATGTTTGGGGCAATCACCCGGATCAAATACAATTTTTCAAAGCCCTTGACAAGGCAGAATTCGAGTGGTAGCTATACATTTTTTAACTTTTTGCTCCTTGTTCCGTCTGAGCCGATGCGGGCAAGAGGAGACGGGACCAGAATCTCCCGTAGGGAGAATGTCCGGAAGGAGAGTCAGAGAATGAGGCACTACGAAACCATTTTTATCGTCCATCCGAATCTGAGCGAGGAGGACTACAAAGAGGTCTTACGGAAATTCACCAACCTGGTGGAGAAGCTCAAAGGCGTTCTTGTGAAAGTCGACGAATGGGGGAACCAGAGGCTTGCCTATCGGGTGAAGAAGTGCGACAGGGGCTACTACGTCCTCATGGAGTACTGTTGCGCCCCGGGCCTGATCCCGGAACTCGGAAGGGATATGAAACTGGATGACCGGGTTCTCATGTTCCAGAGTGTCAAACTTGCCGACGAGGCTGATCCGCAAGATCTGATCCTCAAGGCGAGCGAGAGCAAGAAGCCTGATACTGAGAGCGCAGAGGCGGAACCACCGACCCCGGAGAAGCAGGCGCCGCCACAGAGCCCGGAAGGGGAACTCACTGGAGAGGTGAAGAGCGATGTTTGACAGGAGCAGACGGAAGACCACGTATCACCGCAGAAAGATTTGCAGGTTCTGTGCGGACAGCCACCTTGTCATCGACTACAAGGACCCCAGGATGCTTAGATTGTTCACCACCGAAAGGGGCAAGATCATTCCCCGGAGAATATCCGGGAATTGTGCCAAACATCAGAGGATGGTCTCTTTCGCCATCAAGCGAGCAAGAAACATCGCCCTTCTGCCCTTCACCACATCGACGGTGAAATAGCCCTTCGGGGAGGCGGGGAGATTCGCAGGAGGGTGTTCGGGCGACTCGGCCGGATCGATCACTGATGAAATTCAAGGACGCGGTGGGGTGTTTTGGCGCAGCGTGCGTCTTCCTTTTCGGATCAGCCCTGATCCCCTTTCTGGGCCCCCTTTTCGGTCTTCTGACGCCTTTGCCCTTTCTCTTCTACGCAAGCAAACTGGGCACCCACGAAGGTCTCAAAGTCTCGGCCATCACCCTGATCCTGCTTGCCTTTCTTTCCTACCTCACGGGGTACGCGCATCTCATGTTTCTTTCCGTCGAGTTCTGCTTCCTGGGGGTTGTCTTGGCGGAACTCTTCAGAAAGAGGCTCAGCGTGGGGACCACCATCCTCTGGGCGACGAGTCTGGTGCTTATCCTCGGTTTCACAACCCTCACCCTGATCGGGTGGTCAAAAGCCATGGGACCCCTCGACATGGTTCAGGGCTATGTCAGGGAAAGCCTGGACGAAGCTGCCCGGGTTTACAGAAACATGGGTATGGAGGAATCGCAGGTTGCCGAGTTTCAACGGCATCTCAAAACCCTGACAGACATGATCCTGAAGGTCTATCTGGGTCTCCTGGTGATCGGTACGGGGTTCATCGTATGGTTCAATGTCATGGTCAGCAGACCGCTTTTCCGGCTGACCGGACTGGAATACCCTGACTTCGGCGACCTGGGTCGATGGCGGGCGCCCGAGCATCTGGTCTGGGGGGTGATCGCCTCCGGTTTCTCTTTATTTCTGGTTGGCGGTGTTATACAATTCCTGGCAGTAAACTCCCTGATCGTCCTGGTGGCCATTTACGTTTTCCATGGCCTGGCCATCCTGATTTTCTATTTGAATAAGTTACGCATCCCCGTGTGGGTCAGGGCCGGGATCTATTTCCTGGTCGTCTTCCAGCAGTTGTTCCTGCTGGTCCTGGCGTTGGCAGGGCTGTTCGATCAGTGGGTCGACTTCAGAAGGATCCATACGAGGAAGGCAGCTCAGTAATGTAACGGAGGAAGGACTCATGAAGATCATCTTACGGCAAGACGTAGACTCTCTGGGCATGGAGGGCCAGGTTTTCGACGTGACCCGTGGTTACGCGCGGAATTACCTCATCCCCAAAGGTTTGGCCCTGGAGGCGACGGAACAGAACACGAAGCTCATGGAAGGCCAGAGGAAGAAGATTGAGGAAAAGAGGTTGAAAGCCAAGGAGGAGGCTGAAAGGGCCGGGGATGAAATTTCCCGGCTCGTGGTGACCATCGCCCAGAAGTCCGGTGAGGAAGACAAGCTCTACGGTTCTGTCACGACCATAGACATTGCGGAGCAACTGGAACATAAAGGGGTACACATCGACCGCAAGAGAATCAGGCTGGATCGGCCCATCAAGACGCTGGGGGAGTTCATGGTGCCCGTGAAACTCCATCCTGAAGTCACGGCCCAGATCAAGGTGGTGGTTGTTCCCCAGGAGTAAGTCCCATGGCGCTTCAGGCCCAGCAGAAGGAAAAGCCGGTCTCCACCGCCATGAAGGTGCCGCCCCAGAACGTGGAGGCGGAGCAGGCGGTGCTTGCCGGGGTTCTGATCAATAACGACGCCATGAACCAGATCCTCGACATTGTCTCCCCGGAGGATTTTTATCGGGAGGCGCATGTGCACATCTTCGAGGGGATGGTAGGCCTGTACAACAATAATGAACCCATTGATCTGATCACCCTCTCCCATGCCCTCCAGGAAAAGGACCGTTTGGAGCAGGTGGGCGGCATGGCGTACCTTGCCTCCCTGGTCGATGCGGTCTCCACGTCGGCCGGGATCTCCTTTCACGCTCAGATCATCAGGGATCTCTCCGTGAGGAGGAGGCTCCTCTCGCAATGCTCCGTCATCTCGGAGAACTGCTTCCAGAACTGGCGCCCCACCGATGAGATCCTCGACCTTGCCGAGCAGTCGATCTTCGAGATCGCCGAGGACAAGATCAAGGAAAGTTTCGCCAGCCTGGACGGTGTGGTCAGGGACACATTCAAGAAACTGGAAAGCATGGCGGAGCATGAGGGGTTCATCACGGGGGTCCCCACAGGCTTTAAAGATCTCGACCGTTTGACGGCGGGCCTCCAACCCTCGGACCTGATCATCATCGCCGGGAGGCCGAGCATGGGCAAGACGGCCCTGGCCCTGAACATCGG
>JAFGPH010000491.1 GCA_016926135.1 Deltaproteobacteria bacterium | reverse complement strand
TCGGATGCATGGTCAACGGAGCAGGCCTGGCCATGGCGACCATGGATCTGATCAAGATGGCGGGTGCCGAGCCCGCCAACTTCCTGGACGTGGGGGGCGGGGCCAGCGAGGAGATGATCACCAGGGGCTTCGAGATCATCCTGGAGGATGAAAAGGTCAAGGCCATCCTGATCAATATCTTCGGCGGCATCCTGCGCTGCGACGTACTCGCCAGGGGGGTTGTTTCAGCGGCGAAAAAGACGGCTATCCGGGTCCCCCTGATCGTTCGTCTGGAAGGAACGAATGTGGAAGACGGAAGGAGGATCCTGGAGGAGTCGGGTCTCACGTTTTTTGTGGCCAGGGATATGGGAGATGCGGCGGCGCTGGTGACACAGCAGGTGGAGAGATGATCGGAGTAATGGAGTGATGGAGTAATGGGGT
This sequence comes from Deltaproteobacteria bacterium, assembly GCA_016926135.1. The sequence continues at coordinate 5,017 of JAFGPH010000491.1, read as the reverse complement.
ACTGGGTAGCAGAAACGGAGGTCGCTCTTCACCAACACTCCAATACTCCAGTACTCCAGTCTTCCCCACTCCAGCACTCCAATCTTTGACTTCGAAAGGTTTCTGCAATGAGCATTCTGGTGGATGAGAAGACACGGGTGGTGGTTCAGGGGATCACGGGCAAAGAGGGGACCTTTCACACCATCCAGATGCTGAACTACGGTACCGTCGTGGCCGCGGGAGTGACCCCCGGCAAGGCCGGCCAGAAGGTGGAAGGGGTCCCCGTCTTCAACACGATCCATGAGGCGGTGAGAGAGGAGGGAGTCAACGTCTCCTGCATCTTCGTGCCACCCCTTTTCGCGGCGGACGCCATCATGGAAGGGATCAGCGAAGGTCTCGACGTGATCGTATGCATCACGGAGGGCATTCCCGCGCTGGACATGGTGAAGGTGGCCCATCTCCTGCAGGGAAGCAGGGCCGTTCTGATCGGCCCCAACTGTCCCGGGATCATTTCGCCCGGAAAGACCAAGGTGGGCATCATGCCGAGTTACATTCACAAGCCGGGCCATATGGGAGTCATTTCCCGCAGCGGAACGCTCACCTACGAGGTCGTCAACCAGTTGACCCTGGCCGGCCTGGGGCAGTCCACGTGCATAGGCATCGGCGGAGATGCGATCATAGGGACCACTTTCGTGGACCATCTCAAGCGATTCCAGGGTGATCCGGATACCGCGGGGGTCGTCCTCATCGGTGAGATAGGGGGCTCTGCAGAGGAGGAGGCGGCGGCCCATATCCGGAAGTCCTTCAAGAAGCCGGTGATCGCCTTTATCGCGGGGCTGACGGCGCCTCCGGACAAACGGATGGGGCATGCGGGGGCTATCATCTCCGGGGGCAAGGGTAAGGCGGAGGACAAGATCAGGGCACTGGAATCGGCAGGGATCCACGTGGTGCGCAACATTGCAGAACTTGGGGAGACGGCACGGGAGGTGGTCGGGAAGGCCTGAGGCCGCCTTGACTTGCAGTGCCGTCAATGCTATCATTAGAAAGAGGGTTTCAGCAAAAATCCCTTTGATTTTCAGGTGGTTTCTAAGGATGAAAAAGATCGTCCGTCTTGAGGACCGGATCGAGAGCAAGAAGCAGAAGGAGAGACTGGAGCGCTATCGAGGCAAGATGGGGACTATTCAGAAGCTCCTCCAGTGTTCCTCCTGTCACCTGAAGTGTGCCATGTGCGGGGCCCAGATACAGAGCCCCGAAGCAGGCTGCCATGCACATCCGGGTTCCGGCAGGCTGCAATTCTGCCAGTGCTGCAGGGAGGAATTTCAGGAGTTTATCTCCATCACAAAGGGCCAAAGAGAGCCCACCCTCTTCTGGCACAACGAGGAGTGGAAGGCCATGTGGTCAGCCTGGCTGGAGTATCGAAAGGCGATGACGGCCTTCCTGCGCTCCAAGGAATTCAGATTGCTGCTGGAAGAGCTTGAGGACCGATCCTGAGGAGGGGAGGAAAGAGATGTTTGGCATCGGCATGCCGGAGCTCATTGTTGTACTGATCATCATCCTGATCATTTTCGGGGCGGGAAAACTCCCCGAGATCGGGAGTGGAATCGGCCGGGGCATCAAGAACTTCAAACAGGCCACCAAGGAAAAAACCGATGAGATCGCCTCTCCCGAAGAGGATGACCAGAAGGGCAAGAAGGAGGCCTAGAACGGTATGTCGTCGTCCGGGATGGATATGGGTTCCTCGGTGGGAAACCTCTCTTCCGGAGATGTCGCGGAGCCACCCTTTCCGGCTGGTCCGAGCATTTGCATGGTCTGTGCTATGATCTCCGTGGTGAATCGTCTGTTCCCGTCCCTATCTTCCCAGGAACGCGTCCGGAGCCTTCCTTCAATGTATACCTGGCTTCCCTTGTGAAGGTACTCCCCGCAGATCTCGCCGAGCCGCTCCCAAGCCACGACGCGATGCCACTCGGTCTCTTCCTTTCGATCGTCACCCTTCCCCCGTCGTTCGGTGGTGGCTATGCTGAAGGCGGCAACCACCTTTCCCGACGCCGTGTGGCGAAGTTCGGGATCCCTGCCCAAATTCCCGACCAGAATGACCTTGTTGACGCTAGCCATACCCTTTGCTCCTTTTGAGAAGGGTTGCGGTTCGAGGAAAGAATTGGGCACAGGGTACCACAATCGCTCCCTGCAGATCAAGCGTTCATTTCCTTGTTGACTGATCGGGATGGACGATATAAGCTATTGTTAATTCATAATAAACGAGGGTTCATCCGGAAATGCTCATTTCCGGCCGGACACGATGGTGCTGAAGGTGCTCCATGCTGAGCGTTATCCCCCTGGGAGGCTTGGGTGAAATCGGCCTCAATATGATGGCCGTGGAATGTGACGACCATGTTCTCGTCGTGGATGGAGGTCTCATGTTCCCGGAGGACTACATGCCCGGGGTGGACGTGGTGATCCCCAATTTCCAGTACCTGCGGGATAATCGGAACAAGGAGCAGTGCATCATTCTGACCCACGGCCATGAGGACCACATTGGCGCGATGCCCTTTCTGCTAAAGGAGTTCAACCTCCCTGTTTTCGGAACCAGTTTCACCATCGAACTACTGAAGGAGAAGCTTAGAGAGCACAACCTGGTCCAGCAGGTCACCCTCATGAAAGTCCAGCCCGGGCAGATCACCCAATTCGGCCCCTTCACGGTCGAATACATCCGGGTCAATCACAGTATTGTGGAGGGGGTCGGCCTGGCCATTGACACCCCGGAGGGCATCCTCGTCCACTCGGGCGATTTCAAGATCGACCAGACCCCCGTGGACGGACAATACACGGACCTGGAGCGTTTCGCTCATTATGGGAGACAGGACGTGCTCGCCCTCTTCTCGGACTCCACCAATGTGGAAAGGGAGGGGTTCACCCTCAGCGAAAGGGATGTGAGAAGGACCCTGGAAGTGCTGTTTCGGCTTTCCAAGGGGAGGGTGATCGTCGCGGTGTTCGCGTCCAACATCACCCGAATACAGCAAGTCATCGAACTGGCGGTCCAGTTTGACCGAAAGATCATCTTCAGCGGCAAGAGCATGAGGGCGAACGTCCGAATCGCCAGGGAGGAGGGACTGCTGGACATCCCCGACGACAGGGAGATCGGCGAGCACTTCATCGACCATTACCCTGACCATCGGATTGCCATGATCACGACGGGCAGCCAGGGAGAACCCATGTCCGCCCTCACGAGGATGGCCCACGACAAGCACAAGGGCGTGAAGATCAGGAAGGGCGATCTGGTCATCCTTTCTTCCCGTTTCATCCCGGGCAACGAGAAGGCCATTGCCACCATCATCAACAACCTTTACCGGATGGGTGCAGAGGTGGTCTACGAAAAGGTCTCGGAGATCCATTCCTCCGGCCACGCCCATAAGGAAGAACTGAAACTCATGTTGAACCTGATCAGACCCAGGTACTTCATCCCCATCCACGGCGAATACCGCCACCTTGTGAAACACGCACAACTGGCCTATGAGATGGGGATCCCTCCCGAGCGCGTGGCCGTGGTCGAGAATGGGACCAGGATCTGCTTCGAGAAGGGAGAGATGGCGATCGGCGATCGGGTCAAGACGGGCAGAATCTTCGTGGACGGAAAGGGAGTGGGCGATGTGAGCGAGTTGGTCCTGAGGGATCGGATGAGGCTTTCCGGTGACGGCATGGTCGTAGTCCTTCTGGTGGTGGATGAAGAGACCGGCGAGATCCTCTATGGACCCGACATCGTTTCCAGGGGGTTCGTGTTCCAGGACCAGCAAGGCTTCATCCTCGAGGATGCCAAGTGTATCGTCCTGGAGGTGATCGACGAACTGGAAAGGCCGGCTCGCATTGATTGGGACCAGGTCGGACCGGAGATCAAGAAGAGACTGAAGCACTTCTTCTACCGGATCATTGAGCGGCGTCCACTGGTGCTGCCCATTATTCTGCCGCTGTAGGTGAGGAAAAGGCTCAGGGCACGAGGCGCAAGGTACAGGGAAGAGGAAAGACGAAGTATGGAAGAAACCGTGAACCTTGAACCCTGAACCTGGAACCTTCGTCCCGTCTCACTCCTCGGCCCGCCGGAGGCGGATAAAGATTGCCTGGGGCCTTAGATCTGAAGACTCTTCAGCAGCCTGCGAGAAAGCGGCTTCGGGGGGATTGATATTTTGGGTAAGAAATCGAAGGAGACGGCGGAACGCCGGGGAATCTCAGAGCCCGTCCGGAAGGAGATCAGGGGAATCGTCTTTTTGCTGATAGCGGTTTTCCTGGCTGTGAGCCTCTTCTCTTACAGCCCGCACGATCCCGTTCTGGGGATCAAGACGGGACAAGGGGTGAAGGTGCACAACCTCTTCGGGCCAGCGGGGGCCCATCTTTCGGGGTGGATCTTTCTCGTGCTCGGCTTTTCCTCTCTCTGGCTCGTGGCCGTGCTTCTCGTCCTGGCCTTTCTCTCCTTTCAGGGAACCGGTCTGCTCCCGCCCCTCAGGACGATCTTCGCCGCGCTGATCCTCATTGTCTCTTTTTCAGCCCTCATGGGCCTCCACCTCCCGGGGCAGATTCTCTACCGGGGCGGAAAGGTTCTGAGCGGAGGTCTGGTGGGGTACTCCGTGTCCCGCGCCGTGGCAAACCACCTGAACGCCTTCGGCGCTTCCGTGCTCCTGGCTGCCGCCTTCGTCATCTGCCTTATGGTCTGCACCCATTTCTCCTTTGGCTGGATCTTTTCCAGGGCCGCTCATGCGCTGATTCGTGCCTGGAAGGGGATGCGGGAATTGGCCCTGAAAAGAAAGGAAAGGGCGCGCAAAAGGAAGGTGAGGGAAGACTACTCTGAAAGGGAAAAGGTGAAGCCCAGGAAAAAGGTCACCATCGTCGAACCTCAGCCGGAGCCGCCCCGGAAGGCGGAACAGGAATCGTTTCCCTTCATGAACGTGGCAGGGGAGTTCAAACTCCCGCCCCTTGACCTGCTCAACGCCCCGGAAAGGGAGCAGGCGGAGGTGGAAATCCAACGGGAAAGCCTGGAGGCGAACGCCAGGCG
>JAFGPH010000490.1 GCA_016926135.1 Deltaproteobacteria bacterium | reverse complement strand
CCAATCCATGTAGGTCATACAAAAATGGCATTGATCTCAATGCAAAATCAAATACTTGCCTCAAAAAGGCGGTAAACTCGGGCTAGACCTACCGTGTCCCGTTAAATAAATTTTCCACTCATAGAGAAGATTTAATGTGCGAAATCAATCCTGCAATCACAGTGGATTCGACTCACCGTTGGAAACCACATTGTTAGCGCCGGCATCTTGCCGCATCCCCTCCGATGGCTTTGCTAAAGATCGGTCAGTCAACCTTGTGGAGATGCACATCCTGCTGCGGAAAAGGGATCTGTATGCCTTCGATATCGAATTGTTTCTTGATGCTCTCCTGGGTCGCAAAGAAGACATCCCAGTAGTCCGATGTCTTGACCCAAGGGCGTACGACGAAGTTCACGCTGCTCTCGGCCAGCTCCAACACACCGATCGTTGGAGCGGGATCCTTGAGGATACGCTCATCCTTGGCCAAAATGCCTTCCAGCACCTTCTTGACCTTGTCAAGATCGTCGCCGTAGCTCACACCCGCCACGATATCCACACGCCGAATTTCTTTGGCCGTGTAATTGACAATATTGTCGCTCGTCATCTTGGCGTTCGGCACAATGATTTTCTTGTTATCCGGCGATTTGAGTTCCGTGGTGAAGATTCCTATCTCCTCCACAACCCCTGCCACACCCCCGCCCTCAATATAGTCGCCCACCTTGAAAGGCCTGAAGATGATCATCAGAACCCCGGCTGCGAAATTGGCCAGCGACCCCTGAAGCGCCAAGCCGATCGCCAGGCCGGCGGCACCCAGTATCGCCACGAACGATGCCGTTTGCACGCCAAGCTGTCCCAGCGCCGCAATGATGACGAACGCCATGATTCCCACATAACACAGGCTGGATACAAACGACACCAGTGTGTCGTCAACACGCCCCTTCTGAAGCATCCGCCTGGTCATCGCACGAATGCCTTTGGCGGCAAGCCGGCCAATGAGCAATATGACGATGGCGGCGACCACCTTCAGCCCATACAGCGCAACCCATTCCTGGAGTTTGACTACTATCTGTTCCATTCACTTGCTCCTGTCTCTCCCTTGAATTCATTGCATCCGGATGTTTGTCTGAAAAGAGTCGATGACCCTTCGCGAGGTTTCTCTTTTTCCGACACCCTTCCGAGGTCTATGCCTTTTCCAAAAGCAGCTTCCTGTCTTGACGGAGTAGGTTTCGGCTGTTCGGAAACCATTGCCGGTTTTGCAAGGCCGTAACCCTTTGCAGACAGCCGATTGCTCCTTACACCAGCTTTGATGAGGTAATCCATGACGGATTTGGCCCGCTTTCCCGAGAGCGCCTGATTGTATTTCGCTGATGCCTGATTATCCGTATGCCCCTGAATCTCCACCCTCAGGGAGGGATTCTTCTTCAGAACGGAAACGACTTCATCCAGGAGTGGATAATACTGCGGTTTAATGTCCCATTTGTTTGTGTCAAAGTAGACGCCTTTAAGGACCCAGCATCCTCTTTCATCTACCTTGGCGCCCGTAGGCGTCCCGGGGCATCTGTCCAGATAGTCGTAAACACCGTCCCCATCCGTATCCAGCGGACAGCCAACGCTGTTCACCTTCACTCCCCTGGGAGTATTCGGGCACTGGTCTTTGTCGTCGAAAATGCCTCATCTTTTTTCAACGACTCCCATGACCCTGCAATCACAGGTTGGATGTGCAAAATGCACACCGGGTCGCATTGACGGCAATGGTGGACAGGCAGTGGGGGCACTCTTTGGTCGTTGGGGCGGCCGTGGGCGCCTCCTCCTGCCTTTTGAGCTTGTTCATGCCCTTGACCAGCAGGAAGACGGAGAAGGCGACAATGACAAAGCTCACAATGGTGTTGAAAAACGCACCGTAGCTGAGGGTGACGGCGCCGGCCTTCTTGGCTAATTCGAGCGTGGCATACGGGCCTGCCGCTGCCCCTTGCTTCAGGGTGATGAAGAGGTTTGAGAAATCCACATTGCCGAGAAGAAGACCGATAGGGGGCATGATCACATCGTCTACCAGGGACTTGACGATCGCTCCGAAAGCCGCGCCGATAATAATGCCCACAGCCATATCCACCACATTTCCCCGCATCGCAAACTCTCTAAATTCTTTCAACATGCTCTTTCCTCCTTGGATTATGATAGCCTTTTCACAAGTTAAACAGTCTGAAGTCCAACCATTTTTCCGATGTGCCCGCTAAGGGAATGCGCAAAAAAAGCTTGAACAATTTTCTTTGATGTGCTGCTCGTTATCGTGTAGTTCCAATCGCCATGAAAACGTCTATTTTTTACCATTACGCGACCGTTTTTGCATGGTATCCATAAAAGGGTGGGGTTCCGGCAAATCCTATGCAAAGAGATCCCCGGCAAGGCTAGGTTTGCACTTCCGAGGTCTTTCGTCTTTTCAAAAGGCCCGGGAAGATCCCGGTGATCATGAGAAAGAGGGATATAAGGAGGCAGACGGCGGAGATGGGGTGGGTGAAGAACACCGCTGCGTTTCCGTCCGAGAGGATAAGGGCCTGCCTCAGGTTCTGTTCCAGCATGGGCCCCAGCACAAAGGCCAGCACCATCGGCGCAGGCTCGTAATTGGCCTTTCGTAGTCCGTACCCGATGATGCCGAACAGGATCATCACGAAGATGTCGAACACGTTTCCGTTGATGCTGTACACACCGATCAGGCAGAAAAGCAGGATGAGGGGGAAGAGGATTTTGTAAGGGATCTTCAGCACACGAACCCAGATCCCGATCAGGGGGAGGTTGAGCAGGAGCAGCAAAAAGTTCCCCACATACATGCTGGCAACGGTCCCCCAGAAGACCTCCGGGTGTTCCTTCAGCATCAGGGGGCCCGGCCGCAATCCGTGGATCATGAGGGCGCCCAGCAGGAGCGCCATCACCACGTTGGCCGGGAGCCCCAGGGAAAAGAGCGGGATGAAGGCCCCGCTTGTGGCCGCATTGTTCGCGGCCTCGGGCCCCGCCACCCCTTCGATTGCGCCCTCTCCAAAGCGCTCGGGATGTTTGGAGAAGCGTTTCTCCAGGGCATAGGACACAAACGAGGAGATGACCGCACCGCCGCCCGGCAGGATGCCCAGGAAAAAGCCGAGCAGGGATCCCCGACCGATGGGCTTTGCGCTGATCTTCCAGTCCTCTTTCGTGGGGAAAAGGTGCCGGATTCTGGTGGAAAGCACTGCCCTTTCCTTTGTTTCTTCCACGTTCAGCAGCACCTCGGAGATGCCGAAAAGACCCATCACGAGAGGGACGAGACCCACCCCGTCCTGGAGACCGTACAACCCGAAGGCGAAGCGCACCTTCCCGGTCACGATGTCCTGGCCGATGAGACTCAGGAAAAGGCCGGCGCCCGCCATGGCAAGCCCCCGCAGGATCGATCCATGGGTGAGGTAGAGAAGCACGGAAAGGCCCAGGCACATCAGGGAAAAATATTCCGCGGGACCGAATTTGACGGCAAAGGCCGCCAGGGGCCTGGCCATGGCCATGAGTCCCACGAGCCCGATGGTCCCCGCAATGAACGATCCGAACGCCGCGATGCCCAGGGCCGGTCCTGCACGGCCTTTCTGGGCCATCTGGTATCCGTCCAGGCAGGTAACCACCGAGGCCGCTTCGCCGGGGATGTTGACCAGGATCGAAGTGGTGGACCCGCCGTACATGGAACCATAGTAGATGCCCGCCAGCATGATGATGGCGGCAACCGGCGACATGCCGAAGGTAATGGGCAGCAGGATCGACATGGCCCCTACGGGTCCGATCCCCGGCAGAACGCCGATGAGGGTGCCTACCAGCACGCCGAAAAAACAGGCCATGAGATTCAGAGGCTGAAGCGCGACCGCAAAACCGTAAACGAGATCCTGGAGCATGCTTATCTCACCACCATGGACATATTCCCCTCGGAAGCTGCGTCTTCAGCCAGACCTCAAAGACCGTGTACGTGACGGCCACGCTGATCAGCGAAGCAAACAGGGGAAAGCCGAACCGCCGGCCCTCCGGATGAAAGAACAATCCGTACATCAGGAGGAACGTGGCGATGAGGTACCCCAGCGGTTCCAGAAACACACCATAGAGCACGAGGAGGGACAGCATGTAAGCGAGCCTGAAGAAGCGGCCGAAAAAGGTCCCCGGCTTCCCGGGGTCGCCCTGCCGGCCGGGAGCCCTTCTCCGGGTAAAGCTCATGAAGGCGCCTATGACGACCAGGAAGAGCCCGGTGGCAAGCGCCACAAAGCCTGCCCCGGGCTCAGTAAACACACCGATGCCTGTCTGGTAGGAAAGGAAGGAAATCCCCATCCCCAGCGCCGCCCAAATGGGACCTTCAACCTTGTTCAGCACGCTTCAACCCGATGCGGGCCTCGGCCGCATCCAAAGCATATGCAGTACGCCGAGCAAGGGATCTCGAATCATGAGGTTGCGTCGCTAATCCCTTTCCGTTCGATATTCGGCATTCTGCATTCGACCTGCCCGCAATGCCTTTAAACCGCTTTGTGTGAGTGCCTTGTCATTCAGACGCGCTCCGGCGGTGATCATTCCGCCAACCACCCTGCAGGCAGGCGGGTATTCTGCGGTTCGCCCTCAGAGTCTACTTGACCAGCCCCTCTTCCTTGAAGAAGGCCTGCAGGTTCGCCTTGTACATCTCGATCGATTTTTGAAAGGCTTTCGTTTCTTCATAGCTCACCTGGATCCCCATGCCGTGGACCTTGGTGCGGAACTCCGGCTCCTTTGTGATTTTGGCAATCACGTCGTTCAGGGTCTTCACGACCGGGTCCGGGGTGTCCTTGGGCGCAAAGACCCCCAGGTACACGCCTGCCGGCTGCTTGAAGCCCACTTCGGGTAGAGAGGGGATCGCGGGCGCAAAATCGGCCCGTTTGCCGATGAGGAAGCACAGGACCTTGATCTGTTTCGCATCCACGAGCGATTTGACCCCCGGATAGGCCGGGGTGCCGGCCGGGACGTG
>JAFGPH010000489.1 GCA_016926135.1 Deltaproteobacteria bacterium | reverse complement strand
GGCCACGATAATCCTCTCAGGCTGTGGGCCTTGTTCAGATAATCCGGCTCAGAAGAGATTCCTGCTTTTCTTGTAACGATAATCTAAGGAAATTTCAAGGGAAAAGCTTTGCCTCTCGCACCCCGCAAACATCGGCGGGATCTGCGAAAGGCGCAAAGGACGCAAGGGAAGAGTCGTTGGTGAAGGCAGGGGTTTGTGCAGACCGGGTTTTTGTCCCTGGAGAATCTTTTCAAGGGGGAGATCGAGAAGACGCCTGTAATCGGCGGCCAGGTGGCAGGCCGGATCCACGACATTCCTACGGCAAAGGAATTGCTCGACCGGATCGTCAGGGTGGCGGATGAAACCCCCGTGAAATTGCGGGAATGGATGTGATGCCTGCGATGAGCAGTGGAAGCAGCAAAGCGGTCAATCAGTACGCCTCAAAGATCTCCATCCCCAGGGGGGTGAGGATTTCGTATCCCTCCTCGGTGACGACCACCGTGTTTTCGAGGCCCACCGCGCCCTCGCCGGGAAAGACGATCTTGGGCTCCACCGCAAAGGTCATGCCTGCTTCCAGGGGGTAGGACTGGCCCTGGGCCAGAAAGGGCGGCTCACCGAGTTCCAGACCGATGCCGTGGGCAATGAAACGGGTCTGGAGGCCGGGGGGCCCGAGGTAGCTGTCCCTGTACCCAAGCCTCTCTGCCATCTTGAGGGTGCTCAGGTAAGTGGCCTCGCAATCCGCGCCGGGCCTGGTCCGGGCAAGGACCGCATCGTGGATCTCCCGGCAGGCCCGGTAGGCGTCCACAAACTTCCGCCCCATCCTGCCGATAGAAAACATCCGGGTCTCGTCGGTCTGGTATCCGTGGTAGCAGGTGCCGAAATCCACCAGGATGGGTTCATGGGCCTTCATGATCTTGCGGCTTGCACCTACCGGGAAGGCCGGGGAAAGACCCAACCCTCCCATGGGCGAGTCGGACTGGCTCACGATGCCGGCAGTGACCCCGCTCAGCACGTGCCAGGTGTAGGCCTCGTAGTTCATGGACCTTACCCTCAGGAGACCTTCGTGGCCGAGCTTCTTGGCCTCTGCCTCCAGGAGCCCGCCGAACTCGATCTCGCTCATTCCCTCCGTCAGGATCTTCCGTGCCTTCAGGTAGACCCTCCGGCCGATCTCGCCTGCCTTCCTCATGAGGTCGATCTCAAAGGGTGACTTGATCTTGCGCACGTCCCGGATGAGGGGGGAGGCATCCATGAACCGGACCCCGGAAAAGAGTTCCTGGAATTTGAAGTAGTCCCTTGCGGGGAGAAGGTCCATCTCGATCCCGAGGGTCTCGGGGAACCTGCCGGTGCGCTCTCTGACGATGGAGGAGAGTTCCCGGATAGACCTCATAGGGTTGACTGCCTCCAGGGGAGACTCCAGTCTGGCCCTTTCCAGTTCCCTCCGCACCATGAGGAGCGGATTTCCCTCCAGGGGTATGTAGAGGATGGCGTCCTGGGAGGTCCCGGAAAGGTAGTAGAGGTCCATCTTCTGGACCACCAGGCAGGCCTCCATGGTCTCCCTGGCCATGACCTGCCTGAGCCGGGTGATCCTGTGAGCGATCTCTTCGCGAGGCACGAAGGTGAAGCCCATGGACCCGGCCAGTTGTTTGAAATGCCCCTTTACCCAGTCTTTGTGATCCATGAATACCCCATACTTATTGAGGGGGGCAACAAGTAGTTTCCATTTTTCACCACAGAGGCACAGAGAGCACAGAGATTGGATTTCTTTTTTGCCCGATCGGGAGATAGCGATCGTGCAAAAACCACAGCTCCTCGATCAGGGTTGGAAGAAAGGGAAAGCTCATCTCTGAGATCTCTGTGTCTCCAGTCCCGCCCCACAAACAGACGAGGGCACCCCTTCAGATGCCCTTGCATGATTGGGTCGACCGCGTCCGAAGATTTCCGCCGCCTAGCCCAGTTTCCCCATGAGCTCGGCCGAGACCTCCTTAACCCCGGGCTTTCCGTCCAGTTCGATAACCCTGGGGAGGCCCTGGTTCCTGGCGGACAGATCCTTGAAGAAGTTGATGGCCGCCATGGTGCCGGTCTTGTCGTCGTAGTAAATGTTGTGCCTCTTGTCGATGGCGGCCTCGTCCTGGTCGTCGGACCGGGTCTTGAGATCACCGCCGCACACCCTGCACTGGTCGCCGTTGGGTTTGATGGCGTCGATGAAGATGTTGTTGGGATGGTTGTTGTCGTTCACGCAAAGGCGCCGGCCCATGATGCGGTTCTTGGCGATCTGCCTGTCCAGCACGATCTCGATGACGATGTCGAGCCGGATACCGGCCTTTTTCAGGGCCGTGTCCAGTTCCTGGGCCTGGGTGAGGTTTCTGGGGAACCCGTCCAGGAGCCACCAGTTCTTGCAGTCGGGTTCCTTGATGCGATCGAGGATCATGGGGATGGTGATGCTGTCCGGGACCAACTCCCCGCGGTCGATGTATCCCTTGGCCTCCTTGCCCAGCGCCGTGCCCCTGGAGATGTTGTCCCTGAAGATGACGCCCGTCTCAATGTGGGGCGTGCCGTACTTGTCCTTCACAATGGCACCCTGTGTGCCTTTCCCGCTTCCGTTCGGACCGAAAAAAAGAATGTTCATGGTTTCCTCTCCTCTTTGATTGGATTTGTTCTTGCACGGGCACTAAGTAAACCTTTTCATAAATACGGTGACGTATTCTGCAGCCATGAATGGAAGCATGCAACGCGTAAGGGCCGCGCTGGGGGTGGTCGTCCAGGCCGCAACTATTTCCCCGATGCGTATAAGACGGGACCCGGATTCTGCATTTTCCACAAGCAGCCCCGGGCTGCGACAACCGAAACGGATTACAGCCCTGTCCCTGCAACGGTAAAAATTTCGATATTACGGGGCGGTAACCGGCAACGGATAAAGATGAGTTGCGGTCCTGAGAGACCACCCCCAGCGCGGCCCGTCATGCGCTCCGTATTCGTGAACGTATTTATGAAAAGGGGCACTAAGCCGCCAAGAAGTGCTCCATCATCTCATGCCCGTTCTCGAAGAGCAGGCCGCTGCCAGCGGCCGCCCTCTCGGTGAATGCCCGGGGTTCCCGTTCTCCTTCCAGCTCCTCCTTGCTGGCCCACGCAAAGGGGGTCGGCTCGGGGGTGTGGGTCCTTTTGGGGATGGGGGTGAAATGATCGCTCACCACCATGATGCGGAAGTCCGGGAACGCATCCAACCCCTGAAGCACGGTTCCCACCACCTTTCTGTCGAAGTTTTCTATGGCCTGGATCTTCTCCCGTGTGTTCCCGGCATGTCCCGCCTCATCGGGGGCCTCCACATGAAGGAAGATGAAATCCAGATCCCTCAGGGCAATCAGTGCCCCTTCCGCCTTTCCCACGTAATTGGTGTCGAGATAGCCCGTGGCCCCTTCCACATGGATGGGGGTGAATCCGGCGTAGATGCCGATTCCCTTCACAAGGTCCACGGCCGAGATGACGCCCCCTTCGAGGCCGAACCTTTCCTTGAAGCGGGGCATCCGGGGGGCCTTCCCCTGGCCCCACAGCCAGACGGAGTTGGCCTCCTTGAGACCCGCGCTCCTGCGCCTCAGGTTGATGGGGTGCTTCTCCAGGAAAGGCCAGGATCGCCTGATCATCTCCGGCACCGGATTGTCGGAACCTGTGTGGAGATAGGGGGCCATGTTCTGGTCGAGCACGTCGTGAGGAGGGATGGTGAGCGCTGCTTCAGGTCCGTTGTCCCACACGAGCAGGTGCCTGTACCCCACACCCCTGAAGACCTGAATCCCCGGGACCTCCAGGCCCCGCTTGAGGTCGGGAAAGATCTCGGAGGACTCCCCGGTGGTGATGTCCCCCGAGCTGTGGCTGATCATGAGGATCTCCTGCTCGGATCGCCGGTCCAGGGTGACGAGGTTCATCCTGAAGGCCACCTGCTCGGGTTTCAGGGAAACGCCCATGCTGGCGGCCTCAAAGGGTGCCCTGCGGGTGTGGTATCTTCGTGGGTCGTAGCCGAGGAGGGAGAGATTGGCCACATCGCTTCCGGGTTCCATGCCCACAGGAATGGTTCGTGCCAGCCCCACGCGATGGGAGGCAATCCGGTCCATGAAGGGGGTTTCCGCCACCTCGAGAGGGGTTCTTCCGCCCAGTTCTTCGAGGGGATAATCGGCCATCCCGTCTCCCACCAGGATGATGTACCTTGTCGCACGCTCATCAGACATCGTCTCGCTGCCTTCCTTCCTCCACCCGGATCATCACGGTCCTGTCCGTGAGGACGTCCAGTCCATCCAACTCTTTGAGGGCCGCGATGACGCTCCGTTCCCGGGCTTCGTGGGTGAGCATCACGACGGGGACCGACCCGTCCACCTCCCGCCCCTTCTGGATGACCGAGTAGATGCTGATGTCGTGGTCGCCCAGGATGCCGGCGATCTTGGAAAGCACGCCCGGCATGTCCCTGGCGGAGAACCTGAAATAGTAGGACGACACCAGTTCCTCAACGGGCACGACGGGTACGGTCCCCGGTGCCGCCCGCACGTGGGCGAGAGGGGGCACAAGGATCTTGATCCCGTGCCGGATCTGCCGGGCCAGGGAGATGATGTCCGATACGACGGCGCTCCCTGTCGGCCTCTTCCCTGCACCCAGCCCGTAGTACAGGTGAGGGCCTGCGAAATCGCCTTCCAGGTAAATGGCGTTGTAAGCCCCATTCACATTGGCCATGATGTGATCCAGGGGGACCATGGCCGGATGGACCCTGGCCTCCACCCCCTCCCCTACGCGGCGGGCAATGGCCAGGAGCTTGATGGCATAACCGAACTCACTCGCAAACTGGATGTCCTCCGGGGTCAGCCTGTCGATGCCCTCGCGGAAGATGGTTTCGAAGGATGCGGGCATCCCGAAGACAATGGAAACGAGGATGGCCAGTTTGTGGGCCGCGTCGGTGCCGTCTACGTCCAGGGTGGGGGGATCTTCGGCGTAGCCCAGTTCGATTGCCTCCTTCACCGCCCTGTCATAGGGCAGCCCCTTCCGGGTCATCCGGGTCAGGATGTAATTGGACGTGCCGTTGAGGATGGCCATGATGGTGCTGATACGGTTGGCCGACAGGCCTTCTCTCAGGGAGCGGATGATGGGGATGCCGCCCCCCACGCTCGCCTCAAAGGCGAGGCTGACCCCGTGCACTTCGGCGGTGCGGTAGATCTCCTCGCCGTGCTCGGCCAGCAGGGCCTTGTTCGCAGTCACCACATGCTTGCCCTTTTCGAGGGAGGCCAGGATGTACTCCCTGGCCTTGTCGAGGCCGCCCATGAGTTCCACCACGATGTGGATCTCCGGGTCGTTGATGATGTCCAGGGCCTCCCGGGTGAGGAGCCCTTTGTGCACGGGGAGCCCCCGGTCGGTTTCCAGGTCCAGGTCGGCGATCCTCTTGACGACGATCTCGGAGCCCACCCGATCGGATATGAGCGCCCGGTTCTCCAGGAGGACCTGGACCGTGCCGCTCCCCACGGTGCCGAACCCAATGATGCCGATGTTAATTTTGTCCATATCTCGTGTTCCCAAGGGAGAGTCATTGCCGGTGATTTTGAAATGAGCCATGTCGCACGGGACCGGGTGCAGGGTATCGGGTACAGGGGAATGAAAGCTCTTCGGCTGACCCTGAACCCTGGGCCTTGCACCTTGAACCTACAACACCTGTTTGATCCCCCGGATAGCCTGGCCGATACGGTGCGGGTTCTCCACCAGGGCGAACCTCACATGGGTGTCGCCGTACTCTCCGAAGCCCCTGCCTGGGGATACGGCTACCCTGGCCTTCTGGATAAGCATCTTGGAGAACTCCACCGAACCCATTTTCTGGTAGGGTTCGGGGATCCTGGCCCAGACGAACATCGTCCCTTTGGGCTTATCGATGGCCCATCCGATCCTGTTGAGCCCGTCCACCAGGGCGTCTCTCCTCTGCCTGTAGATGTCCACAATCTCGTGGACGCAGTCGTCCGGCCCGTTCAGGGCGATGATGGCGGCGATCTGGATCGGCTGGAACATGCCGTAGTCGAGATAGCTCTTGATCCTTCTGAGGGCGGACACCAAGTCCCTGTTCCCCACGCAAAAACCCACTCGCCATCCCGGCATGGAGTAACTTTTGGTGAGGCTGAAGGTCTCCACACCGATTTCCTTTGCTCCGGGGATCTGCAGGAAGCTCGTGGGCTTGTATCCGTCAAAGACCAGGTCGGCGTAAGCAAAATCGTGGATGACCATCATCTTGTGTTCACGGCAGAAGTCCACGATCTTCTCGAAGAAGGACCGGTCCACCACGGCTGTCGTTGGATTGTGGGGATAGGAGATGATCAGCAGCTTCGGGCTTGGCCACGTCTGCCTCATGGCAGCGAGCAGGTCCTCGAAGAAATCCCTGTCCTGCCCGATGGGAATGCTGCGAACATCGCCTCCCGCTATGATCGCCGAATACGGATGGATGGGATAGGTGGGATTGGGTGCGAACACCACGTCCCCGGGGCTGATGATGGCAAGCACCAGATGTGCGAGCCCTTCCTTGGATCCCATGGTGGCGATGGCCTCCTCATCGGGATCCAGGTCCACGTCGAAACGCCTTTTGTACCAGTCCACGATGGCCTGTCGCAGCCTGGTGATCCCGGCAGAGGCGGAATACCTGTGGTTGTGGGGCTTTTGGGCCGCCTCAATAAGCTTCTCCACAATATGCTTTGGGGTAGGGGTGTCCGGATTGCCCATGCCCAGATCAATGATGTCCTCCCCCTTGTGCCGAAGCTCCATCTTCAGGCTCTCCACGACCCTGAAAACGTATGGGGGGAGACGTGTCATCCTCCTGAATTCGTCCATGGCCGATTCTCTCCTTATTGTGGGGTTACTAAGGGCTGTAAGGTAATTTATCCTTGTACATCAAAGCAGAGGCTTCGTCAAATCATTGAGAGGTCCCAAATCCACCGTCAACTTCGAGCTTATCCGCTGAAACCAAACGGTTCGGGGGTTCCCCGATTCACCAGCAAGCATTAGACGCAAGGCCTGTGAAATCCCGAGGACCGAGGCGTACATGC
>JAFGPH010000488.1 GCA_016926135.1 Deltaproteobacteria bacterium | reverse complement strand
TCATTTGTGGACGAAAGAACCCTTTGCTCCTTCCCCTGGATCGACGGGGTGATCAGGGGAGAGGGGGAGATCACCTTCCGGGAACTTGTTGAGGCGTATGAGAAGGACCGGGACTTGAACACGGTGGCCGGGCTTACCTTTCGCAGGGGGGGCGACATTGTGCGAAACCCGGACAGAGACCTCATCCCCGATCTGAATCACCTGCCCATTCCGGATTACCGTCTTGTCCCGCCCTTTTCCGTATACCGGGACGCCTGCGGGATCCCCCGGAGCATCGCCATCCTGGAGGTGGGCCGGGGATGCCCCCACCGTTGCGTGTACTGCTCGGAGTCACGGTTGTGGCGCAGGAGGACCAGGACCTTTTCCGTGGATCGCCTTGTGCTCGAAATGAGACAACTTCACGAGAAGTACGGCGCGGAGTGCTTTCTCCTGGCCTACGATCAGTTCACGGCGGAGCGCACCTTTGTGGAGGAATTCTGCCAAGAGGTCATCACCGCAGGCTTGAACCGTCTTCCCTGGTACTGCATATCCAGGCTGGATACGGTCGATGAACGGCTTCTGGCCCTGATGCGGGAGGCAGGCTGCGAGTCCATGTGCTACGGCATCGACTCGGGCTCGAAGAGGACCCTGTCCTTCATCCGGAAGCACATTGACGAGGGCATCCTCTATCAGCGGGTACAAGAGACCACCGATCAGGGCATGGTGCCCACCCTCAGCTTCGTGATCGGGTTTCCCGAGGAGGAGAGGGAGGACGTGGACGAGACCCTGAAACTGGCCCTGAAGACGGGTATCCAGGGAAACAGCAATCCCCTGATCCAGATGCCCACCGTGCTGCCGGGAACGGAACTCCATGAGAAGGTTCACGAGGGGCTGATCCGAGGCGTGGACACCTATTTCTCCCTGGGGCTGGAGTTCGACGGGGGGCACAGGCTTGCCTCGGACGAGGACCTGATCCGAAGCGACCCCTTTCTGTTCAGCAGTTTCTACAACGTATCGTGCAGGGGAATGTCTCTTTCCGCGCTTTATACGATTACGAGCTATTTCCCTTTGATGGTCAACCTCTATCCAAAGACCTTCCTGCTCCTCAGTATCGCTGAAGGAAGATCGGTGAGTGAGCTGTTTCTGGAGTGGATGGAATGGGTCAGGGTCAGGGAGAACAGGGAAGGAATGACCCTTACCGCCCCCGAGTGCTACCGACACTTCCCGCCCTTTGTCCTGTCTGTGCAGGGCGGAGACCACGCAGCGGGGTGGGCTCATCTGAAGGACGTTCTGGCCTATGAGAAGGCCGCCCTGGAGGCGGGCAGGTTCACTCAGGCGGAGCGGGCGGGCAACATCGATCTCTGCCGCCTCTCCAATTGGATGCCCCTTCGCAGGGGGAACGTGGTGGTGCGGGGCTTTGAAAGGAACGTCCCTGCCATCATCGAGGACATGAAGGCGGGAGTTTTCAGGGCGGAGTACCCCCTTGATCCGACCTGGCTCGTGTTCCGTCAGGAGGGGAATCAACTGGAGGTCACGCAGATCAACGACTTCGGAAAGGAGTTTCTGGTCCTGTGCGACGGGTCGGCCACGGTGGATAAAATCACGGGCACCCTCTTTGAGCGATATGGAGAGAACATGGAGTACCGTGCCTTTGAAGAAGCATGCCGAGAGGCATTAATCGGGCTCTGGGAGATGAACCTCCTTCGGGAGGCACCGCCCGGAACCGTTCAAGAAAGGAGGTGATCCTATGCTGAAGATGAAGCAGGTGGAGAAAAGAGTCTCTTGCGCGGCCATTTGTCATGCGCCCTCGTGCCATGCGCCTTCGTGCCACGCGCCCTCTTGTCACGCACCCTCATGCCACGCCCCGGCGTGCCATGCCCCGGCATGCCATGCGCCGGCCTGATGGTGACGAAATGTCCATTTCAACCGGAGCGGGCCGAACCGCAGGGTTCGGGCCGCTCCTGCGCCTGTAGCGCAACCAATGCTGTGTACTATTACAATACCGTTCGCAAATGTTGTTCGCTTCAGGGCCGTCTGGGGGTGGTCTCTCTGGGCCGCAACTGATCTTCATCGGTTGCCGATTGCCGCCCCTGATGTTGAGTGTGCATGCCATGAAAAGACGACTCCTGGAACTCCTCATCTGCCCGGCATGTCTTCCGGAGGAGAAGCCCCTCAGGGGATCAATCGCAGGCGCTGACGGGGACGATATCGTCACCGGCCGCCTGACCTGCCCGGGGTGCGGCGCAGAGTACCCGGTAGAGGACGGGGTGGGCGTTTTGCTGCCTCCGGCCTCATCCCGGGCGAACGCGACCCGGCGCCGTTACGAGACCGAGGCCGTGGTCTCGTCCTACCTGTGGAGCCACTTCGGTGACCTTTTCGGGGATCCCGAGGCAGGAAGGGCGTACGCAGCCTGGTCCGGCCTGGTCCCGGGTGGGCACGGCCTCGGTCTGGATGCGGGCTGCGCTGTGGGGCGTTTCGCCTTTGAGGTGAGCCCGCGATGCGATTTTGTGGTGGGCCTGGACACCTCGGCGACCTTTGTGAGACTTGCGAGGAAACTGATGATCGAGGGCAGCGTCACCTTTCCCCTCATCATGGAAGGCCGCCTCACTGAACCCAGGACCATCGTCAGGGCAGAGGGGTGGCGTCCGGAGAATGCGGAGTTCATCGTGGGTGACGCCCTCGCGCTGCCTTTTCCGCATGATGCGTTCTCCATGCTGGCATCCCTCAATCTGATCGACAAGCTCCCGAAGCCCCTGCGGCATCTCCAGGAGATGAACCGGGTCGCAAAGGGGAAGGGCGCCTTCTTCCTCTTTTCCGATCCCTTCTCCTGGTCCGAGGAGAGCGCCGGGGTGGAGGACTGGCTTGGAGGGAAGGGGGGGGGGCGGTTCGGGGGAGAAGGCATCCGGAACGTGCGTCGCCTTTTGGAGGGCGAAGAGGGGATCACCGGCCCACCCTGGCAGATCCGGGATGAGGGGAGGGTTTCCTGGATGATCCGGAATCACCGCAACCACTATGAGATGATCCGGAGTGAATTCCTTGTCTCCACGAGGTAATCCCCTTCCCTTGATCGACGGCCATGTGGACCTCCTCTACATGATGAGGCGCAAGTGGCCCGGCAGGCATTTCGCGGAGCTGAACGAAGGAGAGGTGACGCCCCTGGGACTGGAGGAAGGCAACGTCCGGGTCCTTGTCTCCGCCTTCTATTGTGAGGATACCCACAACGGGCCCGGCCGCTCTCTCCCTCACCTCCAGGAACTCCTCCACTACGCTGAGCATTACCTGAGCGAGCTTCCTGTCATCCGATCACGAGAGGATCTGAATGATTGCATGGAAGGCGCAGGGGGCCCGGGCGCCCTGAACCTCCTTGAAAACGCGGACGCCCTTGCCGACGACATCGCCTTCGATCTCAAGGGGCGGGGCTTTGTCGCCGCAGGTCTCACCCATGCGGGAAGAAACCGCCTTGGCGACGGGAACGGCGTCGCCTCCCCGGAAGGACTCACGCCGATGGGACGGCAGGTGGCGCGCGCCTTGAATCGGCAGGGAGTGGTGCTGGATGTGGCCCACCTTGCCGAACCGTGCTTCTGGGATGTCATGGATCTCTTCGACGGCGCCCTGATTTCCTCCCATACCGGTTTTCGCAGGTTTTGCGACATGCCGAGGAATCTCTCGAATGAGCAGGTGAAGATCCTCATGGCCCGTCACGGCACGGTAGGGGTGAGCGTGAACCCGGAGATGCTCACTCCTGACGGCTCCGCAACGATCAGGGACGTGTTCGAACAGGTGGACGGGTTGGTTCAGAAATACGGTTTCCGGGGGGTGGCCCTGGGCTCGGATTTCGGAGGTTTCGACGGGGAGAATGAGGGACTGGAACACATGGGCAGGCTCCAGGATCTGGCAGAACTCCTTTCACGACAAGGCTACCCGGACCCGTCCATTGCCGCTATCCTCGGGGAGAACTGGTATCAATTGTACTCTTCCATGCTTCCCTCACCAGATCCTCCACGATCGTGAGTCCCTGCCGAAAGAAGGCGGGATCGGAAAGATCGATGCCGAAGGGCTTCATCATCTCTTCCGGTCCTTCGCTGGAGCCCCTTTTCAACAGGTCCAGGTAGATGACGACAAAGGCCAGCTTGTCGCGTTCGTATTGCTCAAAGAGGGAGAGGGCCGTCAGTTCCGCAAAGGCATAGGCATGGACATATCCCGGGTAATGAAAAAAGTGGGGGATGTAAGCCCACCAAACGCAGTAGTGGTTCCCGAGGAGGAGGCTATCCCCGAACATCTCCTGCTGGGTGGATGTCCAGAGGTCACAGATGCGTTCCGGTGTGAGCTCCCCATGACTGCGTCTCTCGGTGTGAAGGGAGGCCTCAAAGCGGTGGAGGGCGATCTGCCGGAAGGTGGTGGAAAAGATCTCTTCCACCCTCCCGCACAGGATGGCCAGTCTCTCAGGGGCCGTCTGCGCCCTTTCCAGGAGCCTTCTGAAGACAAGCATCTCCCCGAAGACGGAGGCGATCTCACCCAGGGCGGGCGGAACCCGGCTGTTGTAAAGGCCTTGCTCACGGCAGAGGACCTGGTGAACGCCGTGGCCCAGTTCGTGGGCCAGGGTCATCACGTCCCGCCGGGTCCCCGTGAAGTGAAGGGAGATGTAAGGGTGGCAGGAAGGCACCGTGGGATGGGAAAAGGCCCCATCGGCCTTGCCGGGGATGGGGGCGGCGTGGATCCAGTGATTCTGGAAGAAGAGGTCCGCCACCTGTGCAAATTCCGGGGAGAAGTCGTGAAAAGCGGCGAGCACCATCTCTCCCGCCTCCTTCCATGTGTATACCTTGTGGGGCCAGCCGGGCAGGGGTGCATAACGGTCATAGTCCCAGAGTTCCGGTATTCCCAGAATCTCCCGCTTCAGGGTGTAGTAGTCCCGGACAAGATCATACCGGGAGGTCACGGCATGAACCAGGGCCTCAACCTGATCGTCGCACGCCTCGTTCCGGAGATTCATGTCGCGCAGCCAGTGCGGGTAGAAGTGGAGGTCGTCCCTGAGGGATTTGTCCAGCAGGAGGGCATTGCAGATGTGGGCGACGAGAGGCAGGATTCCTTCCAGGCCCGTCGACAGGTCCAATGCGGCCTTCCTTCTGCGTTCCCGCTCAGGGTGGTAGAGATCGGCGAGCACCCTGGAAAGGGGCCGAGCCTCTTCTCCGAAGGGGGCCTGCCCGATGACCTTGTCGAAAAGGTCTACCCAGGCCTTCCGGCTGGAGAGGGAGAGCGCTTCCATGGCCTGTTCTTCCGGTTCCGACAGGTGGTGCGGGCGGTAGGCTCTCAACCTCTCCAGGTAATGACGGTAGGACCGGAGCATCTCGTGCTCCATCAGGGAACGTGCCTGCGGATCGTCCAGCCCCGTCCATTCCAGGGAGAAGAAGAGGGTCTTTCGCCGGACGGTGCTCTCCAGTTCCTGGGCGGACTGCCAGAGCCGGCCGATACGCGGGTCGGCGGTTTGGGTGATAAAGGAGAGATAGGCAAAAGAGACGACCCTCCGGCAGGTCTCCTCAATCTTCTCCAGTCTGGAGAGCGCTTCGTGCAGGCCCTCCGGCGCGGGATGAGCCCCCTTCCTCGCGTAGACCTCGGCAAAATGGTCCGCCTTTTCCAGGCACCGGTCCCTGTCTGCCTTGAGCCTGGGATCGTCCGGGCCATCATAAAGGTCGCCCAGATCCCATATCACGTCTTCCGTCACAGTTCGCCTCTCATCGCCTATGCGCTCATTCCCTATGCGGACTAGGGTGTGTCTATTTCTGCGGTGCCTATAGTACGGGACTCACATTCTGCGCTTTTTACAAGCAGCCCCCGCTGAGGGTGCCTGTAGTGGGGGCCATCCCTGTCGCTTGCCCGGAAAGGAGTTCAACATGATGAGGAAGGAGACGGGCAACCGAGAGAGATGGGTTGCGGCCCCTCAAACGCCCGGTACTCGCGCGTTTTTATGGGACACGACACTAATGGTCTCTTCCCAGGTTCCGCAGAATGGAGATGTTGGTCAGGGCCTTGCCGGCACCGATGGCAACGGCGGAGAGCGCGTCTTCGGCGATGTTGATGGGCAGCTTGGTCTCAGAC
>JAFGPH010000487.1 GCA_016926135.1 Deltaproteobacteria bacterium | reverse complement strand
ACTGCCTATAAGGTTATTTTGGCGAAGAAGATTGAAACCCCTTTTCAACAATGCCAACTCTCTATTTATCGTGGCTGGTCTCTTCTTTTCCTGAAACCTATACTTGACATACTTATCAACATCTTGCGTAGTTATGTGAATAACTGATTTCTCTTTTCCAAAGAACTCGTAAAGTATTTTCGCCCTTTGTCCAACTTTATCCAAACTCTTCTTATTATTGTATTTGTAGTCATCTAAAACATTCTGTATCAAGTCCTCGATAGTTATTGTGTCCGCATCAATGATGCCCATGTTGCGCATCAGTTCATCTTCTTTATGTTTCAGGATTTTTTGGGCTCTCTTCTTGTTCCTCGTTGCGGTGGATAGTCTGTAAAGTTTGCCGCCCACATACCATCTCATCCACCAGTACGGACTATCCGGCCTTTTGTAGAGGACGACATCCATAGTTCTTCCCTTTCACGTATCTT
Organism: Deltaproteobacteria bacterium; assembly: GCA_016926135.1. Next base: position 14,124 of record JAFGPH010000487.1, on the reverse strand, counting down.
TCACGTTAGGCGGTTTATACAATAAAAAATCCCCTCGGTCAAGGGGATTTTATCTAATGATTATTGGTGCCTGGGGCGGGACTTGAACCCGCACATACTCTAAGGTATAAGGGATTTTAAGTCCCTTGCGTCTACCTGTTCCGCCACCCAGGCAAGGACTTGTTTTCTTCGAGCCTATGTTGAGCTTTGTACCCGCAACGACACATCAAGTCAAGGCGATCCAAGTCGCGCTGCGCACGGTCTCCCGTCGTAATCTACTGTGCCCGGGCCTTTGCCGCATCCGGAGCGCCGCGCATTTCATCGGCCCATGCGCGAAACGGAACAACCCTCGTCTATGAGACGAGAAGTTCGGAATCGGTGCCCCCATTTCCTGGATTCCGGCCCGTCGACCGGAATGACGAGTCACTCTGCGACAATCAATTGCCTGGCTTCGCCTGAAGGAGCGGGGATTCAGCCATCCCCGAACGAGAGACTCAAAGGGTGCCGCCTTTCCCGAATCCCGAACTCCTCCTTCTCATTTCTATCTCTCCAATTCTTCCTTCAGGGCGAGCCCCAGCTTCTCCAACGAAACCGGCTTTTTGATGTATTGCCCGGCACCCAGTCTCAGGGTTTCCTTCACGTCTTCGGTCAGTGCGTATCCACTGAGGATGATGGCCTTCTGGTTGGGGTGAATCCGGATGATTCGCTCGTATGTCTGTCTTCCACTGATGCCGGGGTCCATAATCATGTCAAGCAGTACCAAATCAGCACCTTGATTCTTTAGATATTCGATCGCCTCTTCACCGCTTGAAATGCATGTGGTACGGTAACCCAGTTTTTCCAGCATGGCCGAGATGATCTCCCTTTGGGTTTCCACATCATCCACCACCAGAACGAACTCCCCCTTTCCCGATAGTCTTTCGATGGGGATGGCCGGTTTCTTCTCCGGTTCACGATCCCTGACTGCCGGAAAATAGAGTTCGAAGGTTGTGCCGTTCTCGTTAGTATTCACAGCGATGTGCCCATCGTGATCGCTGATAACATTCCACACGAGCGCCAGTCCTAAACCGGTACCGCTTCGACCCATGACCTTCTTTGTATAGAACGGCTCAAATATCCGCTCAAGATCACCGGGCGATATTCCAGTACCATCATCCGATACCGTAAGAACCACATATTCACCTTCGTGCACATCGCCATGATTCTTGATGGCTCTCTCTACATATCGATTCGTTGTCATGATGCTCACATTGCCGCTTTCTTCGATCGCCTCGGAAGCATTGGACACAAGGTTCATGACAGCCTTTCGGATATGAATCCTGGATCCCATGATGTTGAACAGGTCGGCATCCAGGTTCGCTTTGACCGTCACCGTCGGATGAAACTGCAGGAGTTTCTCATACTCCGGAGATTCCATATACTCGCTGATGACATCGTTCAGATTCAGCGGCTCTTTCGCAACGGCCACTCCTCTGGCCACGGTTAACAAATCCTCGACAATAGCCACCGCCCTTTGACCGGCTTCCTGCATCGTCTGAATAGGTTTGCGGAGTTTGCTGTCCTTCGGCAGATCTGTGAGAATCAATTCCGGATAGCTCACAATTCCGGAAAGGACATTGTTCAAATCATGTGCGACGCCGCCGGCAAGAAGACCCAGGGATTCCATCTTTCTCAATCTGGCAAGTTTTCTTTCATTCTCCTGGCGGGCCACCTCTTCCCTCTTTCGTTCCGTCATATCCCGCATCACCGCCAGGACGGCAGGTCTGTTCCTGAATTCAATGACGCTTGACGAAATCTCTACGAATCTCTCTTGCTTGTCCGCCCTCCTGATACGGACGATGTGTGGATTGGGCACGCAACCGTTCCGCAGAAGGGTATTGTAGTGCTCCAGGAGATCTTTACGGTCTTCCAACGCCGTGATATCAAGAAAGTCCCTGGGTGCTGAACCGGTTAGAGGCCTGCCGATCAGATCAGAACATGCAGGGTTTCCAAAGACCATCTTTCCGTCTTGCACCACCACAATACAATCATTTGCGAATTCCGTAATCACACGATACTTGTCTTCCGCCGCCATCTCCAGATAGCTGTTGAATACGACCCAGAGAACGACCATGGCAAAACCCAGGAATCCATATTCCATGAGATACTGAAAGGCAGGAACACCCAGGGAGGCCAGGCCATCATGAATTCCCAGCAGGATCCAGAAACCCATCCCTGCCAGAAAGGTGAACCGGTGTTTCGGGTTGGTGCTTTTGTCTCTTATCCAGACGATCATCCCGTTTACGCTGGCTAAGGCCGCGTAGAGAACGAACAGGGGACCGAGGGGTCCCAGGGCCGGCTCGACATAGGGGGCGTCCAGACCAATGAAGTCCCATGTGGTAAAACTATCAGCCACGATATAATTGGTGCACCACAGGAGGACTAGAATGAGACTGTGGCCAATGCCGGCTATAGGATGGTACCGTTTGCTTTCAACGCCAAGATAGGAAAACGTGAATCCATACAGACAGTGGATCAGAAAGATGACGGCTGTATACTCCAGCAGACCGGAAAATCGGTTCAGCGGGCCCTGAGGCGTGTTGTATTCAAGGAAAATCCCGACCGAATAGAGTAAGGCAGAAAACGAGATGGCTGCGCTCCAGGCGTACCATGTGAATTGAGGCTTTCTGAAAAAGAAAAGACCCTGCAAGATGACCATGAGCAACGCCAATACCGCCACCGACAATGATCCGGCCGACTGGAGTATGATATTTTCAGATAGCATGATTATTCCTCAAACAGACCGGCGATTCACTTCCTTAAGTATATAGGATTGGAGAAAATCCAGGGCCGCCACCCGAAGAGGAAATGGCGCAGGTAGGCTTCCACCCTGTAAATCCCCCTTTCCGTGACGCCATACACAGCCTCCCGTCCCCGCCAGCCCCTGATGGGTCTGCCGTCCCGGACAAGCCTGATCTCCCCCTCCCGGGGCAGTTCGATCACCATCTCCCCTCCCTTTCCAAGAGCCCCTTCCTCCCCCATGTACTGGGAGGAGCCGTCCTCGGAAAGGAACTCGAAGCGGAAGCCCCGGGCCGGACAAAGCCCGTCGTGCGCCACGAAAAGCCGTCCCGCTCCCATGGCTTCGTAAATGTCCTGCCTGGCGTGCACCGGATCCCTCGGTAGTTTCCGGTTCAAAAAGACATGGATGTTGATCGTATTGAGCAGGCAGTCGTAGGTGAGGGGCGTAAAACGCAGGGGACCGAACCGGAGACAAGAACCGTGTGCATCGGAGCCGCCCACAGCCACGACCCGCCGCTCGCTACAGCATTGATCCCAAAAGGCGAGGGTTTCCCTGCTGGGGCCCCGGAGGGTTTCGGCCTTGAAGGTCAGGAAGAAAAGGCCGTGAAGGAACGTCCTGACGCGCTCCTTCCACCGTGAGGTGAAATTCCAGATACAGATCCCGGTGAATCCCCTCACCGATAGATCCTTCCAGGCGTACGCAATGGAGTCTTCAAGAAAAGGCATTCCCTTCTCAAAGGGATGGGCAAGGAAACCCATACCTCCCTGCGCGTGTACCCTGTCAATCATTTCCTGAGGTCGGAGGCCGTTCTCGTGGACGGGTTCCCTCAGACCAAAGGCGAGATAATGGTTGTGGCGCACCCCGATTTCCGAGCCCACCAGCACCAGGACCTTTCCATAAAAGCCCTCCTCTTCCAGGTGGAGCGAATTGCACATGTGGGCATGATCGTTCAGGCAGAGAAAGTCAAGGTCGGCCTTCTCGGCGCTCCTCACTATGCGCGAAACATCTGCGTTTCCATCGGAATGGAGGGAATGGACATGCAGATTTCCCACAACCTCATGGTCGAACATGGACTACCTTTCTTCTTCGCTGTCCTGATCTCTGTCTTCCGCCCTCTGACCTCTGAAGCTCCAGCCTCCGACCTCTGATTTCTACTCCATGTTCTCCAGCGCCCTAAGGCCCATCTGGATAGGCTTATAGGCCACAACGCTGCTGAGCGCAAGGACCGCGACAAATGAAGCGAAGATGAAAACCCACTGAAGCGGCGAGATGAGTTTCTCCTTCACATCGGACATCACAATGATGTACACGGGACCTGCCTCCAGCACGAGCACCACGGTTATGAAGACGACGCTGAAGATCATGTACATCAGGCCTCCGAAACCCGTAGAGACCTGGGCGATGTTCTCATAGCGGAAATTGGGATACAGGGCGCCGAACCCCACGGCCAGGGAGACGATGGCAAAGACCGCCACCAGCATGGTGATTGAAGAAAGTGCCATCATGAAAGCGCTTACCCCCAAAAAATGGTTGCTCAGGACGATCAGGGTTTCCGCCAGGATCATCATCGGGGGGATGTAGAGCAGATATTTCCCCCACAGAAACCTTTTGAGGGTAATGGGTGAGGACTGAATCACCCAGAAGCTCCTTCCTTCAGAACTCACGGCCGGGAATATGAAGCGCACCGATACGGCCGAGAGCACAAACCCTGCAAGGGCCATGTTCAAGAAGGCCAGTTCGTTCTGCAGGTACTCCAGTCGAATGGGACTCCTCTCCAGGGGAAGCACGCTGAAGTTATAGAGATAGACCACCACAAGGGCACCCAGCAAAAGCAGTTGGGACCACTGGGTGTTGTCACGGAAAAAAGTCCGCATCTCCTTGTCCAGGACGGAGGCCAGACCGCGCTCCAGAGGCCTTTTCATGAGACGCACCAGGAACTCCAGGAGTCTCTTTCCCGCCCTCCTCTTCTTGGCCTCCTGGGACTTGGAGAATCCCGTGAAATAGATGCCCTCAGCGACCCACACATTGATGACCACAGAGGCAAGGGACGTGCTCCACAGGAGCAGTGTCTCAAAGGTATGTCCCCTCCCCGCTGAATCGCTCAGGTGGGTCCAGAGGCTCTCGGTGAGCCAGTGCGTGGGAAGGTAAGGGGAATCCGGGGCACTGAGAGCGCTCATGTACTGCATGACACTGAAAAAGGCCTCCGGGTCCACGAGCCTTTCGGGCCTCAGGAATCGAAACATCATGTAAAGGGCCACCATCACGAACAGGCTCAGGATCATCACGATATCACGGGTCCTCTGGGCCGGGAAGACGCTCACCATGACCATGGTCACCAGCAGGCCCGCCTGGGAGGCGATGATCGCAAGGGCAAGTCCCATATGGATGAGGGTGAAATAGTAGCCAGGGCCCGGCCGGTAGACGTAACCGTAGGACATCAGGATAGGCACCCCGAACACCAGCACCATCCAGGAACTGTCCAAAAAGGTGTGAAAGGCGCGGCTCAGGAAGACCGCCTCCACCGGCACAGGGGAAGAGTGACAGAGATCTAGGTCGGAGGAGAGGTAGAGGTTGGACAGGGTGGTGATGATGTTGCTGAAGATGAGCAGGGAAAAGAAGGTGAGCAGGACCATGGACAGGAGATGGTGTGCCAGGAGATCCCCGATCACCTCCACGGACTGGAAATAGATCAGCACGCGGCTGGAGAGCGCGAACAGGAGCACCCAGAAGCCCAGTCCCAGAAAGACGGCAAGAAGGGCCTTCCTTCGACCGGAGCGGGAAGAGCGAATCAGCCCATTCCTGAGGCCCAGGAGCCTAGGTCTCAGAAGAAGATAGAGGGCTTGCATGGGCAATCCTCTGGCCCTCCGTCAGTTTCAGGAAGATGTTCTCCAGGTTGCCGTCCACACCGGCCTGTCGTTTCAATTCCGCCGGGGTGCCGGAGGCGAGAATCCTGCCGGCCTGGATGATCGCTACCTCCTGACACACCTCTTCAGCCATCTCCAGGGAATGGGTAGACATGAAGACGGTGGTGCCTTTGCAGGCCTCCTCCCTGAAGATGTCCTTAACAAGCCTCGCGCCCTTGGGATCCAAACCCACCATGGGCTCGTCCACGATCATGACTTTCGGCTTGTGCAGGAGGGCGGCACACATCACCGTTCGCTGTTTCATGCCGTGAGAGTAACTCTCGATCAACTCCTCGCTCCAGTGTCTGAGGTCGAAGAGCTCCAGGAGTTCCTGGATGCGTTTTCCCATCGGCTCGGAATGGTCCATGCCGTAAAGACCCCCGATGAAGCGGAGGAACTCCGTACCCGTCAGCTTTTCGTAAAGAAAGGGGCGATCCGGGATAAACCCCGTGCATCTCTTCACCTCAGACGGTTCTCTCGCAAGGTCCATCCCGTTGATGATGATCTGTCCGGACGTAGGTTTCAGCACCCCCGCCATCATCCTGATGGTGGTGGTTTTTCCTGCCCCGTTCGGTCCCAGGAACCCGAATAGGGTGCCCGGCTTTATCTCCAGGTTGAGGTTATCCACCGCCCTCAATCCCCTGTACAGCTTGGTAAGCCCGATCAGCTTAATCATAATGGAAGTCGAGAACCTTCAGTTTCATTTCACCCACAAGCCCCGCGATCTCCACCTGCTTTTCCAGATTGCCCTCGATCAGCTTGATATGGGCAGGGTCCGCAGGCATCTGGTTCACCGTGGCGTCCATGCTGATCCACGCACCGAGGTAGGCCTCGGTCCAGGCGTGATAGAAAAATCTGTCCCGGCTGTAGGTCAGCCCGATGCTGACCCTGGCGGGGATCCCCACGGCCCTCAGAAGGGCGGTGAGAAGGATGGCATGTTCGTTGCAGTCCCCCACCCTCGTCCGCAAGACCTCCAGGGCACTCGGCACGGAAAGAACAGGCTTCTTTTCTATGTTTCGGTAAACCCACTCCAGCAGTTTTCTCGCCACCGAGAAAGGGTTCACGTCCTTGCCGGAGATCTGGCGCGCTGTATGAAGGATCTCCTTTTCGTCGCTCTCAATGTTGAACTCCGGCTTGAGGAAATCCCTCATGCGCCCGCTCCCGTCCTCATAGGGAATCCGGAAGCCGGGCTCGGAAGGCAAAGCCTCCTTTTTGATCTCCAGGATCCCGTCACCGTATCTCTGCCGCCCCCCATTGAGGATCCCTTGATCCAGCGCTGCGTGGTCCAGGCCGGAGATCTCCACCTTAAGGGCACTGAGTCTTGCCGGGTCGGGCAGGGGTCTGTCCGGCCTCACCGCCGTCAGTTCATAGAGGTCGGTGCCTCCTCCCGCATCCATGTCCTCAGGGGCTCTGGCCGCACTGGATTTCACCGTGGTCAGGCCCATGAACCCCTCTTCTTTCAGCACGGAGCCATCCTCGCCAATCCAGAACGTGACCGCTTTGCCCCACATCTCCGCCTCCAGCCGAAAGGCCTGGTAGCTGATCCTGTTGAGGGTCAGGGGCTCTCTGGCCGCCACCCGGATCGGAATCTCCTTCTGGGCCATGGTGGAGGGATCGAAGATGGGGAACCGGAAGCTCTCTCCCACGGTCAGGTTCCGGGACTTGAAGAAGTGGGCCAGCCCTATCCCGATCATCGGTGCCTTCGTGATCCTGATGGTCTGGGTCCTTCGCTCTTTTCCCCTGCCGGACTCGACCACCAATGCTTCCCCCTCCACCTTTCCCGAGACATGGAAACCGACCACTCCGGAACCCATGGTAAAGGTGAAGCTCTCCAGGAAAAACCTCTCGTCCACACGGCACTGGGTCACGGTGTGCAGGCTGCTCCCCAACCCCATCAGGTTCATGCGAAGGAAAATCTCTTCCTGGATAAAGTAGCCCTTCTTGAAAGGCTTGATCAGGTTGACCGAGTAGCCCACCTTTCTGTCCTTCAGAAAAATCTCCCTCCACTCCCGCTGCGAGCTCTCTATGCCAACCGGTGTGCCCTGCCCTTCGTGATCCCTTGAGGAGGGGAGGTCCTTGAAATGGACCCTGGTAATCAGAACGCCCAGCATCACCAGCCACGAGGCAACAATTCCCGCCCCGACAAGATGAAAGAGCAGTCTCTTCCTGTGTCGTCGCGCCGTTCCATCGGCTTTTTGAAGGGCCATCGCGGGTTCTCTCACATACGCCTCACGATACCACACCAGAGTCCCTCATGCCCCGACAGAGACGGGGCCTCTCCTGGGAAGAGATGGGGGGCCGAAATGACAGAGGTTCTTCATCCTTCAAATGGCGAAGCCGATTCGTTTCAGCAAAAGGCGGGCGTTGGACTGGAGTTCGGCGAATGCCGAGGAGGGCAATCCCGAGCCCTCGACCACTTTCCGGGCAAGGGTTTCCGTCATGATATCGACAGGAGAATGCGTGTCGGAGTTGAGCACAAGAGGCGCACCCATCTCTCCCGCAAGCCTGGCTACATGTCCGTTGGTAAGACTGTGCCCCTTCCTCCCTGATATTTCCAGGAGGATCCCCCTTTCGGCGGCCATGTGGGCCTCTTCCGGCGAGAGCAACCCCGGATGGGCAATCACATCCGCCCCTGCTGCGAGGGCAGCCCTGTTCGTGCCGGAAGGCACCGGTTCGACAATCGTCTCGCCGTGCACCACCACGAGTCTTGCCCCAAGATCCCTTGCCTTGCGTGAAAGAACTTCGATGAGGACCGGAGGCACATGGGTCAACTCCACCCCCGGAACGACCTTCACGGCCTGGCAACGGTTGAGATCCTCCGCCGCGCGAACGACGCGGGGAACAACGAAATCAAGGTTGGAAGAATCCACATGGTCCGTAATCGCCACCGCCGTGTAACCCAAGGCCTCAAATCTTCGGATCAGTTCCGAGACGATCAGTTCACCGTCGCTGAAAAGGGAATGCGTGTGCAGGTCGATCATGGTTCTCCTTTGTCAAAGAACATCAAAGGCTGATCATGGCGAACAAGGGGCTGAGGGGGTCATCGGGGCAGGGAGGGGGACTGGTTCGGTTCTTCACATCTTGTACTTGCCGAAATCCTCAGGTCTGAGTTTTTCCAGAATATCCTGCCATTTCTTTCCCTGCTCGGATTTGTCTTCCGCATCTACCTTGAGATCGATCTGCGAGGATTTGTCGATCACGTCCTCTTCCACGAAGATCGGGGCCTGGACTCTCAGGGAAAGAGCCAGGGCATCGCTCGGCCTGGCATCGATGGAGAGTTCCCTTCCTCCATGGTTGATGTGAATGAGGGCGAAGTAGGTATTGTTTTTGAGATCGCAGACTTCAACCTTGTTCACCTTGATATCCGTCTGGGCCATGATGTTCTTCAGGAGATCATGGGTCATGGGCCTTGAGAACCTGATTCCCTCCAACTCGCTGGCGATGGCCGTGGCTTCAAGCAGTCCGATCCATATCGGCAACGTCCGCTCCCCATCGATCTCCTTCAGGATCACGATGGGGCTGTTCGTCAACGGATCGACGGTCAACCCGGATATAAGCATTGGCCTGAGCATACCTACCCCCTTCAGCAATCTCCATGCTATCTAGAACATAGAGGATCTCTTTTGTCAACAGAACTTTCCCACGGCCCCAGGTCTTTTCCCCCTTCATCGGCAATCCCCTGCGCTTTCTGAAATCACGGGCATCACAAAGCGCTTGATTTCAACCACGCTTCCCTTTATCTATGAGCGATGAAATCAGAAAAGCACCCTTCCCCACCGCAACAGGTCCTCTACCCTTACGCCCTGGACCACAAGCCGGGATTCTTTCTCGGCTGGTTCTTTTACAGACTTTTCAAGAAGGTCAGGGCGGACGACGTCATGCGGGAGAGGCTGAAGCAGATGCACAAGGAAGGGACCGTGATCTACTCCATAAAGTACAGGGGGAAACTCGATTACCTGATGTACCATTACAACTTCCGGATCAAGCGCCTTCCCTATCCCAAGCTTGCCTTCGACCTCAACATCTCCTTGCTTCTTCCTGTTGCCCGCTTTCTGCAGATCTTCGTTTCCCAGCTCTCGACCCTTATCCGTACCCGTCGAATCCCCGATCCCTATGAATCGGGCTTTTACAGGAGCGCCGTCCTCCAGGGAACCACGTCCCTCCTTTTCCTCATTGATCCCAAAGGGTTCATGGATCGTTTCCTCCGCTTTGGCAAGGAGCGGATCCAGTTTCTGCTGGAAACCCAGAAACAGACGGAGCGCCCCATTTTTTTGGTTCCTCTGCTCGCCCTGTACACCAAGACACCCGAAAAGGATCGCTCTCCCTTTTACAGCATCCTCTTTGGTTTCAAGGACCACCCGGGCACCCTCCGAAAAATCATCGTCTTCTTCAGGCATCACCGTGAAGTCATTATCGATTTCGGGCAGCCCCTGAATCTGAAGGACGTCCTTGACGCCCAGCCCGCCGATCGGCCGCTCCAAGAAACGGCCACAGAGATCCGCACCCGGCTCATCGAGGACATCGACAATCAGAAAAGGGTCGCCCTCGGCCCTATTATGAAATCGAAACAGCAATTCAAAGAGGTGGTGCTTGAAGACCCTGGACTCACGGAGAAAATAAAGAGCGCTGCATCCGGAAATGAGTCCACGCTCAGAAGGCTCAGGAGAAAGGCGGGAAAGGATTTTGACGAGATTGCAGCGGACTACAATATCACCTACATCCAGATCCTCCACATGGGCTTGCAGTGGCTGTGGAAAAGGCTTTTCGAGGAGATCGACGTCGACACGGCCGCTCTTGCAAAGGTGAGGGAGTGGGCACGGAAGGGCACACTGATCTTCATTCCCTCCCACAAGAGCCATATTGACTACCTCGTGCTCAATTATTTCCTTTATGAGCACCACTTGCATATCCCCAGGGTCGCTGCGGGGAGGAATCTCGCCTTCTGGCCCGTGGGGCACATCTTCAGAAAGTGCGGGGCCTTTTTCATCCGGCGTTCCTTTCGCCAGGAGAAGGTCTACGTGGAGGTCTTCAACAGGTATATCAAGGCCCTCCTGGAGGACGGCCACCCCATCGAGTTCTTCATCGAAGGCGGCAGAAGCCGCAACGGAAAGCTGGTATTCCCCAAGACCGGGTTCCTCTCCATCCTTCTCCAGGCGCACCAGGAAGGGTACTGCAAAGATCTCATCTTTGTGCCCGCATCCATTGCCTATGACAGGGTCCTGGAGGAGAAATCCTATCTGAGAGAACTCACCGGTGCCGCAAAGGAACAGGAGAGTTTCGGGCAGGTCATCAGGGCGCGACAATTCCTCGGCAGGAAGTACGGAAAGGTCTATATCCGCTTCGCAGCCCCTTTCTCCCTGAACGAATACCTGGCCGGGAGGTCGCTCTCGCCTGTCGAGAGCAGACATGCCCTGGCCCTCCATCTTGTTCAGTCCATCAACGCGGTGACCCCGGCTACACCCCTTTCCCTCGTCTCCACGGCCGTCCTATCCAATCATCGCCGGGGTTTTCTCCTTTCCGAACTGGAGGAGACGACCAAGACACTGCTACGCTTTCTGAGGCAGCGCGGGACGCCCCTTGCCCCTTCCCTCTCCGACGCCCACAAGGCGGTCACGGAAACCGTTTCCCTTTTGCTTGACTGGAAGGTTGTGGACTCGCTTCAGGATTCGGACGGGGTGGAGGAAACCTTTTACTATGTGGATGAAGAGAAGAAGGTACAGCTCGAATACTACAAGAACTCGATCATCCATTGCCTGATCCCTCACGCCTTCCTGGCCATATCGCTCCTCGCAGCAAAGGCGGAGAAGGTTAGCGCAAAGGCCCTTGAAGAAGACTACGCGATCTTGAAACACCTCTTCAAGAACGAGTTTGTCTTCGATGAAGAGGAGGCCTCTCGCCGGAAGGTTCTTTCGATGCTTGATGATTTTGTGGAGGAAGGATACTTGTCCGGTGCAGAGGCGGAAGGCACTTACCGGGTCACCAAACTCGGCTACGAAAAGCTCCCCATCTGGGCGGGGCTCGCAAAGACCTTTGTGGAATCTTATTGGATTGCAGTGAAATCCCTCAGTACCAAGGGGCGGGCAGGGGCCAAGCGAGAGGATTCGTTGCGCCACATGTCGTACCTCGGCAAAAGGCTTTACCGATCCGGCGCCGTAGATCATATCGGTGCCCTCTCGCCCCTCAACTTCCGGAACGCCCTCGCCTTTCTTCAAAAGGAACTTCCCCAATCGCGCCCGCCGGGCACGGAGGGTTCAACGAATCGTGAAAAGCTCCTGCAGCTGGGCCACAGACTTTACGAACTCTCCCATTACGGGTAATCCTGGTTCAAATCAGTTTATATTCCGCCTCCTTGAGCTTTCCGTGGGCCGCCGCGAGCCTTGCAATAGGGACCCGAGGAGGGGAGCAGGACACATAGCTCAACCGGATGTGGTTGCAGAAGCGGATGGCGTCCGGGTGCCCGCCATGTTCCCCGCAGATGCCGATCTTCATGTCCGGTCTCGTCTTTCTCGCCCACTCCACCGTGATCATCATTAGCCGACCCACCCCTTTGATATCCAGCACCTCGAAGGGATTGTGCTGGAGGATCCCCCGTTCGTTGTAAAGGGGCAGGAACTTGTTTTCCGCATCCTCTCGCGAGAAAGAGAATGTCGCCTGTGTCAGGTCGTTGGTTCCAAAGGAGAAGAACTCCGCCAATTCCGCCAGACGTCCTGCGCGCATGCACGCCCTCACCACCTCGATCATGGTGCCGAATTTCAAAGGAACATCAATCTTGAAGCTCGTTTCCACCTGTTTGTGGATTTCCAGCACATAGCGATGAACGAACTTCAATTCCTCCAGCGTGCAGACCTGAGGCACCATGATCTCGGGCAGAACCTTGACCTTATCTTTGATGCACTCGGCCGCAGCCTCCAGGATTGCCCTGATCTGCATGGCATAGATCTCGGGGTAGGTGATCCCCAGGCGCACCCCCCTGTGCCCGAGCATGGGGTTTGTTTCAGAGTGGGATTTCACCTTCTGCAGCATAGTCTCTTTCGAGCTCACCAGGTTCTCCTCGAGGTGTTTGTTCCTCAATTCCTCGAGTCCGTTGGTAATCATCTCCAGGTTGGCCGCATACTTGCCGTGCAGCACCGGGTCCAACAGCTTGAGCGTCTCGGGGAGGTTGGCCATGCCCTCCACGGTATTGCGCAGATCCTTCAGGTGGTTGATCTCGTTAAGCAGTTCATCTTCGGCAGGCAGGAATTCATGGATCGGCGGATCCAGGAGACGAACCGTCACGGGAAGGCCGTCCATGATCCTGAAAATCTCCTTGAAGTCATCCCTCTGGAAAGGCAGCAGTTTCTCCAGATATGCCTGCCTCTCCTCGGGTGTATCCGCGAGGATCATGTCGCGTACGATAGGCAGCCTCTCCGGTTGATTGAACATCCTCTCCGTGCGGCAAAGGCCGATTCCCCTCGCGCCGTATTTCCTTGCCTTCACCACGCCCTCAGGGGTGTCTGCATTGGCCATGACCTTCAGCTCAGCGACCTCATCGGCCCACTCCAGCAAAACGAGAAGGTCTTCCACGAACTCCGGCTCGATGGTGGGAACCACACCCTGGTAGACATTTCCGGTGCTTCCGTCGATAGTGATCAGGTCTCCCTCCCGGAGGGTGACTCCGCCGACCACGGCTTCCTTGCCGATGTGGTTGATCATGATCGCCTCACACCCTGAAACACAGGGCTTTCCCATGCTGCGGGCGACCACGGCCGCGTGAGAGGTCTTCCCGCCCCGGCTGGTAAGGATGCCTTGGGAGGCAAAGAAGCCGTGAATATCATTCGGCTTGGTCTCCTCCCTCACCAGGATGACCCTCTCTCCCAGCTTGGCCTTGCTCTCGGCCCTGTCTGCGTCAAAGACGATTTTTCCCGAGGCCGCGCCCGGCGATGCGGGCAGACCCTGCGCCAGGACCTTCACCTTGGCCTTGGGATCCAGCCTGGGATGCAGGAGTTGGGCCAGCATATCGGGCTGAACCCTCAAGATCGCCTGCTCCTCGGTAATGAGTCCTTCGTTCACCATATCGATGGAAGTCTTGATCAAGGCAGATGCGTTCATCTTGCCGTTCCGTGTCTGAAGGCAGTAAAGTTTCTTCTTCTCGATGGTAAACTCGAAGTCCTGAACTTCACGGTAGTGGTTTTCCAGGGTGTGCCTGAGGTTTTCCAATTCCCTGTAGGCATCGGGCATATCCCTTCTGAGTTCACTGATCGCCTTCGGTGTGCGGATGCCTGCCACCACATCCTCCCCCTGGGCATTGATCATGTATTCCCCAAAGAGCCTGTTCTCGCCGGTTCCCGGATTCCGGGTGAATGCCACCCCGGTCGCGCTGTCGTCCCCCATGTTTCCGAAAACCATGGTACACACGTTCACAGCGGTCCCGTTGGCCATCTCAGAGGTTATGTGGAATTCCCTCCGGTAATCGATGGCCCTCTT